>JBKHWY010000272.1:0-6314 GCA_046566285.1 Gammaproteobacteria bacterium
CTTCCCAGATCGACTGGCTGATTCCGCACCAGGCCAATATCCGCATCATGAACAGCACCGCCAAGAAGCTCGGCCTGCCGCTGGAAAAGATGGTGGTCACGGTCGACCAGCACGGCAATACCTCGGCCGCCTCGATTCCGCTGGCGCTCGACATCGCCGTGCGCGACGGCCGCATCCAGCAAGGCCAGACGGTCATGATGGAAGGCGTGGGCGGCGGCTTTACCTGGGGCGCGGTGCTGGCCCGCATGTAAGGGCGCGCTGTCAACGCGCACCCCTGACACCAATAGAACAAAAAAACTACGAGGACATCTTCGCGCATGAGCACTCCCATGAACAAGTTCGCATTCGTGTTCCCCGGCCAGGGCGCCCAGGCCATCGGCATGCTGAACGGCTTTGCCGGCAATGCCGCCGTCGAGCAGACCATCTCCGAAGCCAACGAGGCGCTCGGCTTTGATCTCGGCCGCCTGATCGCCGAAGGACCGAAGGAAGAGCAGGACCTGACCACCAATACCCAGCCGATCATGCTGACCGCCTCGGTGGCGGTGTACCGCGCCTGGCTGGCCGCCGGCGGTCCGGCGCCCAGCCTGGTGGCCGGCCACAGCGTGGGCGAATACGCCGCACTGGTGGCCGCCGGCGTGATCGACTTCAAGGATGCGGTGCCGCTGGTGCGCTTCCGCGCCCAGGCCATGCAGGAAGCCGTGCCGGTCGGGCAGGGCGGCATGGCGGTGGTGCTGGGCTTGTCCGCCGACGACGTGCGCGCCGTGTGCGCCGACGCGGCGCGCGACGCCTCCAGCGTGGTCGAAGCGGTCAACTTCAACGAGCCCACCCAGATCGTCATCGCCGGCTACAACGCCGGCGTGGACAAGGCCTGCGAGCTGGCCAAGGCGCGTGGCGCCAAGCGCGCCCTGCGCCTGTCGGTGTCGGCGCCGTTCCATTCGTCCCTGCTGCAGAATGCCTCGGACCGCCTGCGCGACTACATGGCGAACATCGCCTTCGTGGCGCCGCGGATCGCCTTGATCAACAACGTCGACGTGGCTATCCTGAACGATCCCGCGCAGATCAAGGATGCGCTGGTGCGCCAGGCCGCAGGCTCGGTGCGCTGGGTGGAGACGGTGCAGCAGTTCGCCGCGCACGGGGTGACGCACGTGATCGAATGCGCGCCCTCCAAGGTGCTGATCGGGATGGCCAAGCGCATCGACGCAAGTCTCGTGGGCGACTCGCTGGGCGACCAGGACGCGCTGCAGCGCGTGCTGGGCACCCTGGCCCCGGCCTGAGCCTCCTATTTAACGAGCAATCCGACAGAACAGAACAAGGACAGCATGAATCTCGAAAATCAAGTCGCACTCGTCACGGGCGCCTCGCGCGGCATCGGCAAGGCCATCGCGCTGGAACTTTCGCGTCAGGGCGCGAAAGTAATCGGCACCGCCACCACGCAAGCGGGCGCGGACGCCATCTCCGACTACCTGAAGGAATCCGGCGGCGCCGGCCTGGTGCTCAATGTGACGGATGCGGCCAACTGCGGCGCCGTCATCGACGAGGTGCAGAAGCGCTTCGGGGGGCTGTCGATCCTGGTCAATAACGCCGGCATCACCTGCGACCAGCTGGCCATGCGCATGAAGGACGAGGAGTGGGACAGCGTGATCGCCACCAACCTGTCGGCGGTGGGGCGCCTGTCGCGCCTGGTGCTGCGCGGGATGATGAAGGCGCGCCACGGCCGCATCATCAACATCACCTCGGTGGTGGGCGCGAGCGGCAACCCGGGCCAGATGAACTATGCGGCCGCCAAGGCCGGCGTGGCCGGCATGACGCGCGCGCTGGCGCGTGAAATCGGCAGCCGCAACATCACCGTCAATTGTGTCGCGCCGGGCTTCATCGACACCGACATGACGAAGGTATTGTCGGCCGACCAGCACGCCGCGCTGCTGACCCAGATTCCCCTCGGCCGCCTCGGCGCGCCGGAAGATATCGCCCATGCGGTAGCATTCCTGGCTGGCCCGCAGGCGGCCTATGTCACCGGTACTGAACTGCACGTCAATGGCGGCATGTATATGGGATGACTGCGGGGATGACTGCGGGGATGACTGCGGGGATGACTGCGGGGATAACCGCGGGGGTGATCCTGGGCTTGTCCAGTGTGCTAACACCGGGCAATTACCGTGTAATCCGAGCAAATCGCAGCACCTTCGGTGGAGATAGCAGGAGTCACCGAAATTCGTTAATTGAGGCGCAAACCTGATAAAATGCGCGCACTTTCCGTAACACACACAATGGAGCCATAACATGTCGGATATCGAACAACGCGTTAAAAAAATCGTCGCTGAGCAACTGGGTGTTGCTGAAGTCGACATCAAGATCGAATCCTCGTTCGTGGACGACCTTGGCGCAGATTCCCTGGACACCGTCGAACTGGTGATGGCCCTGGAAGATGAATTCGAAATGGAAATCCCTGACGAGCAGGCTGAGAAAATCACCACCGTCAAGCAGGCTATCGACTACGCCACCGCGCACGTCAAGGCCTGAGCTGGTCTAGAGTTTTTGGGAGAATCGCTTGAGTCGTTCAAACCGTCGTGTCGTCGTTACCGGCCTGGGTTGCGTCTCACCTATCGGCAACACGGTTGCTGAAACGTGGAACGCGGCGCTGGCCGGCAAGTCCGGCATCGCCAACATCACCAAATTCGACGCGGAAGCCTTTTCCACACGCTTCGCCGGTGAGGTGAAGGGATTCAATGTCGAGGAATACATCCCCGCCAAAGACGCCCGTCACATGGATACCTTCATCCACTTCGGCATGGCCGCGGGCATCCAGGCGCTGCAGGATTCCCGCCTCGAGGTGAATGAAGAAAACGCCGACCGCATCGGCGTGATGGTCGGCTCCGGCATCGGCGGCTTGCCGCTGATCGAAGACACCAAGGACGACTACACCAAGCGTGGTCCGCGCCGGATTTCGCCGTTCTTCGTGCCCGCCTCGATCATCAACATGATCTCGGGTAACCTGTCGATCAAGTACGGCCTGCGCGGCCCCAACCTGGCCATCGTCACGGCCTGCACCACCGGCCTGCACTGCATCGGCGCGGCGGCCCGCCTGATCGAATACGGCGACGCCGACGTGATGATCGCCGGCGGCTCGGAAGCCACCATTTCCCCGCTGGGCCTGGGCGGCTTCGCCTCCGCGCGCGCCCTGTCGGCCCGCAACGACGACCCGGCCACCGCGTCGCGTCCGTGGGAGCGCGACCGCGACGGCTTCGTGCTGGGCGAGGGCGCCGGCGTCATGGTGCTGGAAGAGTACGAACACGCGAAAGCACGTGGTGCGACCATCTACGCGGAACTGCTGGGCTTCGGCATGAGCGCGGATGCGTACCACATGACTTCGCCGGTGGAAGACGGCAGCGGCGCGTCGCGCTGCATGGTGTCGGCCATGAAGATCGCCGGCATCAATCCGGACGAGGTCGACTACATCAATGCGCACGGCACTTCGACGCCCCTGGGCGACCTGGCCGAAGTGCAGGGCATCAAGAAGACGTTTGGCGACCACGCCGGCAAGCTGGTGGTCAATTCGACCAAGTCGATGACCGGCCACCTGCTGGGCGGCGCCGGCGGACTCGAATCCGTGTTCACCGTGCTGGCGATCTACAAGCAGGTGTCGCCTCCGACGATCAATATGTTCAACCGGGACCCGGCTTGCGACCTGGACTTCTGCGCCAACACCGCGCGGGACATGAAGATCGACATCGCCGTCAAGAATTCGTTCGGCTTCGGCGGTACCAACGGTACGCTGGTGTTCAAGAAAATCTGACGTGGCGCCGTGCGCGGCATGCGCACCGCTTGCTCGACGCCGTTCCCGCTGCCAGCGCGAACGGCGTTTTTCTTTCTCCGGCCGCTCTGGAACTTTTTCCTCCGTGGAGCGGTCCAATCGCATGATCCGCGCGTGCCTGGCCGCGTGCCTGGCCGCGTGCGTTCCAGTGTCTCCTCCCCATTTCACTCCTGCGCATCCCTGCGTTCATCCGGTATGTCGATTGCGCTGTCAGTCCTCGTTCGCCCTTCGCGCCTGCTGCGCTGGGCGCTGGCCGCGCACGGCGCCGTGCTGGGCGCGCTGGCGCTGGCGCTGCTGTCCGGGCGCGCCGGCCCGGTGGCCTGGCCGGGTGCGCTGGCCGCGATGGCCGGGCTCGCGGCGTGCGCGCTCGTGCGCGCCGCGCTGCTCGCGCGAACCGCGCACCAGATTGATGTATCTGGACTCGGCGAGCTGCGCGTAACGGTAAAACATCATGAAAGCACGGCGGTAGGTACGGCGTCGTCACAGCCTGTCAGCATGCGCTTGCTGCCCGGCTCGACCTTGTGGCCGTACCTGCTGGTGCTGTTGCTGGCACGCCGCGACAGCCAGCGCAGGCGCGGCGCCGTGCTGGCCCTGCTGGTGTTGCCGGACAGCCTGCCGCCCGATCAGTTCGCGGCCCTGGCCGTAGCCTGCCGCAGCATTGGCAATCGCAGCAGAGGCAAGCGCAGCACGACGGCACGAAATCAGCAGTTTGTCGAACCAATAAAATAGTTTGAACTTATTGCAGCGGGCCATCTCATAGTCAACAGAGGCACGCGCGGCAAGCCACGAGGGCAGCTCAGTGACGACAGAACGCGAGTGTGATCAGTTGCTGGTTGAGCGCGTCCAGGCCGGCGAGCGCCAGGCCTTCGACCTGCTGGTCGCCAAATACCAGCGCCGGCTGATGCGGCTGGTGTCGCGCCTCGTGCACGACCCCGCCGAGGCTGAAGATGTTGTTCAGGAGACGTTTATTAAAGCGTACCGAGCCTTGCGGCATTTCCGCGGCGACTCCGCCTTTTATACTTGGCTGTACCGGATCGGAATTAACACCGCAAAGAATTTTTTGGTCACCCAAGGCCGGCGTACGCCGACCTCGACAGATATGGATGCCGAGCGCGCCGAAGCGTTTGACGATGCCGACAACCTGCGTGACATCAACACGCCGGAATCGGTCCTGGCGAGCAAGCAGATCGCGCACACGGTCAATGCGGCCATGGATGCGCTGCCGATAGAACTGCGCACAGCCATCGTGCTGCGCGAAATTGAAGGGTTGAGCTACGAAGAAATCTCTGAAGTCATGGCCTGTCCGATTGGCACGGTGCGCAGCCGGATTTTCCGCGCGCGCGAGGTGATCGCCGATAAGTTGCGGCCCTATCTCGATCTGCCAGTTGACAAGCGACGATAGGTGTAGCGATGATCTGATTCAAAGAATTAATTGATTTGCGGCACCTATTGTGATGGAAGCGATAATGGAAACTCATAAAAAGCTGCGCGTGCACCTGTCGGCCCTGGCCGACGGCGAACTGGCTCCCGCCGACGTGGAGCTGGCCCTGGCACTGCTCGGCACTCCCGACGGCGAGCAGCGCTGGGACTTGTACCACCGCATCGGCGACGAATTGCGCGCCCAGGCCACGCCGGCCTTGTCGGACGATTTCAGCGCGCGCCTGAAAGCGCGCCTGGACGCCGAGCCCCTGCCGGGTGCGGGCCGGCGCGCCGCCAAGGCGCTCGATGGCGCCGCCCCGGCGCGCCGGCCTGGCAGCCGGGGCAACAGCCAGCACAAGCGTGCGGCCCGCGCCGCCGCCGCGCCCGAGCCGGCCGACGAGTTGCCGGCCGATGCCAAGGCGGTGGTGCTGCCCAAGCCGGCGATTGCCTCCGTCTCATGAAGGGGTTCGGCAATGCTTAAGGAAAACTGAAGAGCTGGGGGAGGGCGCCGGGCGCTGCGCCACAAGGGGGCGGTTTTGACATACCATAAGAACAATTACTACCACCCAAACCGCCAAGACTATGACACTTCCTGCAGCTAGCAAGATCCTCTCGGTTATGCTCGTCGCCAGTGCGAGCCTCGTCTTCACCGCTCCCACCGCCATGGCCGCGCCCGTCGCGGCGCCGGTGGTCACCGGCCTGCCGGATTTCACCGACCTGATCGACAAGGTCGGCCCGGCTGTCGTCAACATCCGCACCACTGAAAAACTGCGCCAGCGCGGCGGCCCCGGCGACGAAGAAATGCAGGAATTCCTGCGCCGCTTCTTCGGCGGCGGCGCCGTGCCGCGCGGTACGCCCAACCCACGCGGCGGCCGCGGCCAGCAGGGCGGCAATGACGAGCAGCAGGTGCAACGCGGCGTCGGCTCCGGCTTCATCGTCAGTGCCGACGGCCTGATCATGACCAATGCCCACGTGGTGCGCGATGCCAGCGAAGTGACCGTGAAGCTGACGGACCGCCGCGAGTTCCGCGCCAAGGTGCTCGGTTCCGATCCGCGCACCGACGTGGCCGTGCTGAAGATCGACG
>JBKHWY010000273.1:0-6309 GCA_046566285.1 Gammaproteobacteria bacterium
AGACGAGGATGGCGCTGCTGTCGGCCAGGGTCAGCTCGCCATCCTGCAGCACGGGAATCTGGCGCAGCGGATTCAGGGCGGCGAAGGCGGCGTCGGCACGGCCCTCGGCATCCACGGCGGCGTATTCAAAGGGCAGTTCCAGCATGCGCAGCAATAATTCGACCCGGTGCACGTGACCGGACAACTTCAACCCGTGCAGAACGATAGGGGAGGTATTCATCGACAACTCCTGAGTGGAAGGAGCCTGCATCGTAGGACTTGCGCCGGATGATGACAATCATGCTAGAGTGAAAAACATTCTTTCACTCTTCGCAAGAATCAATGGATCGACTGGACGAGCTCGACGTATTGGTAGCCATCCTGGACGCGGGCAGCCTGAACGGTGCCGCGCGCAAGCTGCGCCGTTCCGCCTCCGCCGTGACGCGGGCGCTGGGCGCGCTCGAAGCGCGTGTCGGCGCCCGGCTCGTGGAGCGCACCACCCGGCGTCTGGCGCCCACCGATGCCGGCTTGCGGATGGGCGAGCTGGCGCGCCGCATGCTGGCCGACTACGACCAGGCCTTGCATGCCGACGAACAGGCGCCGCTGCGCGGCAAGCTGCGCATCACTGCGCCGTACGTGTTCGGCCGCAAGCACGTGACGCCGGCCGTGATCGAGTTCCTCGACCTGCATCCGGGGGTGCAGATCGAACTGGTGCTGAACGACCGCAATGTCGATCTCATCGAGCAGGGGCTCGACCTGGCCGTGCGTATCGGTCCCCTGCCCGATACCGGCATGGTGGCGCGGCCGGTGGGGACGGTGCGGCCCGTGATCGTGGCCAGCCCGGCGTACGTGGCGCGCGCGGGCATGCCGCTGACGCCGCACGAGCTGGTGCGGCATGACGTGGTGTTTTCCAGCGCGGCCAGTCGGGCTCAGGAATGGCGCTTTCGGGTCGAAGGGCAGGACCTGGCTGTCAAGCTCGATGCCCGCTTGTCCGTGAACGACGTCGACGCGGTGCTGATGGCGGTGCTGGCCGGGCGTGGCATCGGCCGCGCCCTGTCCTACCAGGTGGCCGAGCACCTGGCCGAGGGTCGCCTGCTGCGTTTGCTGCAAGCGTACGAACCGGCGCCGCTTCCGGTGCAGCTGCTCATGCAAAGCGCGCGCTACCGCACGCCGCGCCTGCGCGCCTGCGTGGACTTCCTGGTGCAGCGCCTGGGCGCCCTGCCGGTGCTGCAGCAGGCTTGACGCCCGCTGCGGTCGAGCTGCGGTAGCCAAATGGGAATCGGGGCAGGAAGGACGATGGAATGAACCGGCAAGCCGCAGCCGCCGCCTCAGCGCACCGCCGGCCCGCCCGGCCCCTGCGGCTGCAGCACACAGCGCCCAGCCGTGCAGGTGGCGCCCGGGTCCGGGGTGACCGAGCAGGTGGACATCATGCCGGAGCGTACGTCTTCGTCGCGGCGCTGGCGCGCCAGTTGCTCGCCCAGTTGCGCCAGGCGCGCGCTGTCGCTGCGCTTGGTCGAGTAAGCCAGGTAGCGTTCCGGTCCGCCGCACGCCTTGTGGCCATACGCCAGCGTACGGCATTGCTGGGCGTTGTCGCAGGCGGCGTCGCCGATTTCGGCGCTGATCTGCGCAGCTAGCCCGCCAGCGCCCGGCGCTGCAGGAGCGCCGGTTACAGCGGGCGCAACAGACGCAAGCGGCGAAACATCTGAAACCGGCCTTGAGTCCGGCGGCTGGGACGAGCCACATGCGGCTTCGGCAATGGCAATCAGCAGTGCGCAGCACAAGGGCACGACTGCCTTGAGTCGAGAAGTATTCATTGTCAAATGATCACTCAGTCATGCGATTTTCGCAAGATGCGCACGATTGGATAACGTGTCCTTTCACGCGTGGCCTGGTAAAAAAACGCGCCGGCGGTAAAGCCGGCGCGTGCATGCTGCTAGGCCACCTCGGGCCAGGTCGACCGTTAGCGCACCGGCGCGGGCGCCGCCCGCACCGTGCTAAAGCGCGGCAGCGGATCGTTGGTGTTGACCTCGACGATGGTGGTGCCCTGCGGCGCGCCATTCATCAGGTAGCGCAGCGCACCCAGGTAGCGCTGGCCCGCTGCCAGGCCCGACCAGCCCAGGCTGACGGTGCCGGTGCCGCCCAGGTAGGCAAAGCCGGGCAGCAGCGCGCGGAAGTTGCCGCTGATGACGTTCGGCTCCAGCACCCACGACGACAGCGTGTACTGCGCCGATCCGCCCTTGGGCTCGTAGCCGATCACGCAGACCTTGTAGGTGTCGGCCGCCGGGTTGTCGAGATGCACCTGCTCGTTCGAGCCGCCGTTACCGCTGCTGGCGACGATCTCGCCAGCGCTGTTGACCACCAGCAGGTCGAGGTCGGACTCGGCGCCGCCGGCGGTGTCTTCCTCGAACAGCGAGAAGCGCGCCGCCAGGGCGCCGGCCGGCACCGTCACCTCATGCACGTTCACGCCTTCGGCGCCGCCGGCCAGGCAGGCCGCCGTGTAGACCGTGCCGATGGTGCTGGACTGGCCCACGGTGCGGGTCTCGCGCCGGGCCGCCTGCAGGCCGGACTTGACGCTGCCGATCGGTCCGGTAAAGCCGGTGCCGATGGTGAACACCTTGCTGCCGGTGGCCGCTTCGCTGACCACGGTGGCGGGCGCCGCGAGGGCGCTGGCGCGCGCCGTCAGCGGACTGCGCACCTGGGTGCTGCCGTTGGACCACACCAGGCTGCCGTACGACCAGGTGTCGAGCGGCGCGCTGGTGCGCGTCAGCGTGACTTTATACGTGGCCTTGGCGCCCGGCGCGATGGTCAGGCTGAGCGGCTGCACGGCCACCGTGAAGCCCGGCAGCGATGCGTTGACGTTGTAGGTCGCCGTGGCCGGGCCGACGTTGGTGACGGTACGGGTCAAGGTCAGCGTGCCCAGCACGTTGGCAGCCGTGATCGACGCCAGGTTCAGGTTGTGCGCCTGGATGGTGCCGGTGGCCGCGCAGGTCTCGGCATCGAACACATCGGCGTTCTGGCCGCACAGGAAGCGCGCGTAGTCGAGGATGCCGGCGTCATACACCAGCCCCGGCTGGGCCGCGCTGCTCGGCGCAATGTGGCCGGCGCCCTGCCCCCACGGCAGCGTGCCCGCGTAGGTGGCGCTGGAATCCCATGGCAGCGGTGCGGTCTGGCCGTCCGGCTGGGTCGGGTACGCCGTGGTCATCAGCGCCGACTTGATCGCGGCTGGCGACCAGGTCGGGTGCAGTTGCTTGAGCAGCGCCGCGCTGCCGGCCACGTGCGGGCTGGCCATCGAGGTGCCGCTGTAGAACGCGTAGTCGGTGCGCGGCGCCGCCCCCCCGCCGGCAATCGCATCGCGCTCGGCATGGGACAGGTCGGCGGTGACGGCCGCCAGGATGTCCGTGCCGGGCGCGGTCAGGTCCGGTTTCAGGATGCTGGCGTTGGCCACGCTGGGGCCGCGCGAGGACAAGGTGCTCATCGCCGGCGCGCGCGCGGTCGTATCGGACACCGCGCGCAGGTTGCCGAGCGAGGCCACGGCCTGGCCCGGGTTGTCCGCGTAATACGCCTTCAGCTTGGCCGCGTCCACCGCCTTCAGGTGCACCGTCGAGATCGAGTGCGCCTGGTTGATGATGGTGTTGTTCGAGGTCGGGGTGTTGGCGATGATGACGCCGACCGCGCCGGCGGTCTTGCCGTTGGCGCTCTTGTTGACCAGCACGTTGCTGCCCCGGTCGCACACCAGGATCTTGCCGGTTACCTTGGCCGGGTCGAGCAGCGCATCCTTGCTGTCGGCGCCGCCAAAGCACAGCAGCAGGTTGGGATTGTCCGGCGCCACGCCCGGCAGGCCGGCATCGCGCGCCAGGATCAGCGGCGCAGTCGGGGTATTGGCATTGCCGGAGGCGCCGGTCAGGCGCACGCCGTTGCCGAGCACGACATCGGCCACGTAGATGCGGTCGTGGGTGGAATTGCCCACCGTTGTGACCCACGGGCTCAGGTGCGAGGCCGGCGCCGGGTTTTCCGCCGCCGGGCCGTTGTTGCCGGCCGAAGCCGCCACGAACACGCCCGCGCTGGCCGCGCCCAGGAAGGCCACTTCGGTCGCCTCGCTGTAGCTGCCGCCACCGGCCGTCGGGCCGATCGAGAAGTTGATCACGTTCACGCCGTCCTTGACCGCCTGCTCGATGGCCGCCACGCTGTTCGACGTGGCGCAGCCGTTGCGGCCGGTGGTGCCATCGGTCCAGCACACCTTGTAGGCGGCCACCCGTGCGCGCGGGGCAATGCCGGACAGGGTGCCCAGGTTCAGGCCATTGGTGACCACCTTGACATTGGCATTGCCGGCCGCCGTGCTGGCGGTGTGGGTACCGTGGCCGCCCTCGCCTTCCGGACCGGCGCCGGAATCGCGCGGGGAGACGAAGTCGGTCCAATGCAGCTTCTGGGTGGCCGGCTTGAAGTAGCGCGCGCCGATCAGCTTGTTGTTGCAGTTGGCGGCCGTGAAGCCTTCGCCGGTCTGGCAGATCCCTTTCCAGCTGGCCGGCGGAGCGCCGTACACCACACTGGTGCCGCTGTGGCTGGGCGCGCCGTTGGCGTCCACCCGGTCGGCGAAGCTGGGATGCTCGGGCCAGATGCCGCTGTCGACGATGCCGACGATGATGTTTTCACCGGCGCTGCCCTGGCCGCCCAGCTGTTGCCACAGGCCGCCGGCCTGGTCCAGGCCGAGGAAGTGCGGGGTGTAGCTGGTGTGCGGCTGCATGATCGAGTCGGCCGTGATGTTGATCACGCCGCTGTGCTTTTTCAGCGCGCGCACTTCGTCGTCGGTCAGCAGGGCGGCAAAGCCGTTGAACACCACGTTGTAGCGGTGCGTGACCTGGGCCGCGCTGACGGCGCCGATCACGGCGCGCTTCTTGGTTTCCAGGTAGCTGATGTAGTTCTGCACGGCCGCCGCATCGACGTTCAGGCGCTGGCCGTCGGCCGGCTTGGTGGCCGGCAGGCCGCTGATCTGGCCGGTGTAGGTGGCCACCGGCTTGTCGGCCAGCTGCACGATATAGGAACGGCGCACGTCGTCGGCCTGGGCCAGGCCGGCCAGCACCATCAGGACCGCGAAGGAAAGGGGACGCATGACCATGTTCAGGCTCCTTTCACGGCAGCGTTGGTGCGGCGGCGCACCACCAGCGCGCCCAGGGCGGCGCCGGCCAGCAGCAGCGAACCCGGCTCGGGCACCTCGGCCAGCGCCACGTTATCGAGGGCGAACTGGGCCTGGTTCTGGGCCGGGTGGTCGAAGTCGTTCACGCAGCTGAGGTTTTCGTCGTACACGCAGGCGTCGATGCGCAGCGTCGACAGCACCAGCTTGGCAAAGTCGGGCGCAAAGCTGATCGCATCGAAGACGAAATTGCCGTCCGCATCCTGGCCCGGCAGGGCCACCTCGGTGTAGGTGTCAACGCCGTCCAGATCGGTTCCGGTCAGGCGCAGGCGCCCGTAGCTGCCCTGGGGCAGGGGCACGGGCGCGATGAAGGCCAGCTCGAGGCTGGACAGGCGGAAGCCTTGGGCGTTCCAGTTGCGGCTGAACTGCACGCCGCCATCATTGAGCACCATCAGGTAATTGCCTTGCGCGCCCACGGGGCACGAGGTGAGATAGCAGGTCAAGGGATCGTTGGCATTGGCGACGGTGCCGATCGCGCTCTGGAAACCGTAATGCGCGGCCACCGGGCCTTCCAGCAGGTGCAGGTCGTAGCCGGCTTCGCTGAGCGTCTCGCCGCCCGCGTAGACGTTCGGCGCCAGGCTCGAAAAGGTGATCGTGCTGGCCAGGGCCGGCGCGCCCAACAGCAGCGCGGCACTGGCGGCCAAAGCGGTGAAAACGCGGCCCGGCGCAGATGTTCGGATCGCTTGATGCTTTCTCTGATTCATTGTGTAAACCCCGTGTGGACGATATGAGCAATAAGCCGCGCCGCCACAGCATCGCGAAGCCGATCCTGTCGCGCGCGAGTCGATACTTTTTGGTAAAAAGTGCCGTCCAATATAGCAAATTGATTAACTTTAATAGCAAAATTTTTAACGTTACTTCTACGTATTTTCTTGCAATTAGCTGAACAATATTCCGCCTCTGCTATGAGGGCGGCTGCCGGGCAACTGCGGCGTATTCGCCACAAAACTGATGAATGATTTGATTGACAATAAGACTGATTTCAAAACATTACCGTCCGCAATTTCATGCAGGCTTAAGCGCATCGGGGTATCATGCAGAGTCGTACAACCAGTAGGGAGTCATCATGAACAAACGACGTTCCTTCCTGAAAAGTTCCGCCGTCCTCGCTTCCGCCCTCGGCGTACCCGCCATGGCCCGAT
>JBKHWY010000274.1:0-6293 GCA_046566285.1 Gammaproteobacteria bacterium
GCTGTTGCGCCGGTTGGCGCCGAGGCGGTCGCCCAAGCCTTCCTGCGTGAGCTGGTGGGTGCGCGCTTGCAGCGTCCCGCCGGCCAGGTCGATGTCCGTACGGGTTACTACGAGATGGGCCTGGATTCGGCCACCATGCTGCAGGTCGTGAGCGACATCCAGGCGCGCGTCGGCCAGCCGCTGTCGCCGATCCTGCCGTTCGAATACACCAACATCGCCAGCCTGGCGGCGCATCTGGCCGAGGCCTACCCGCAGCACTTCGCCGCCGGGTCGCCAGCGCTGCTGGCGTCGAAGCCGGTCGCGCCCGCGCCAGCCGCCAGCGCGCCCACCCAGCCGACGCAGCAGGGTGGCGGCGACATCGCCATCATCGGCCTGGGCGGGCGCTTTCCCGGCGCGGCCGACATCGCGCAGTTCTGGGACAACCTGTGCCAGGGCGTCGATGCCGTCACCGAAGTGCCGCCCGAGCGCTGGGATTGGCGCCGCTTCGCCGCGGTGCGCTCGGCCTCGGGCAAGCCGGTGTCGCGCTGGGGCGGCTTTATCGACGGGGTGGACCGCTTCGACGCCAAATTCTTCCGCATCACGCCAATCGAGGCGGCGCTGATGGATCCGCAGGAACGGCTGTTCCTCGAAGTGTGCTGGGAGACCATCGAAGACGCGGGCTACACGCCCGAGACCCTGGTGCCCGCGCGCGGCCAGTCCGGGCGCCGGCGTGCCGGCGTGTTCGTCGGCGTGATGCACAAGGATTACACCCTGGTGGGCATGGACGCGGCCGACCCGGCGGCGCCAATGCCGCTCTCGCTCAACAGCGCGCCGATCGCCAACCGGGTTTCGTATGCCTGCAACCTGCATGGCCCCAGCATGGCCGTCGATACGGTGTGCTCGTCGTCGCTGACGGCGCTGCACCTGGCCGTGCAGAGCATTCGCAGCGGCGAATCGGAGGTGGCGCTGGCCGGCGGGGTGAACCTGTCGCTGCATCCGGCCAAATACCTGACGTACGGGGTCGCCGAATTCCACGCCACCGATGGCAGGTGCCGCGCCTTTGGCGCCGGCGGCGACGGCTATGTCTCGGCCGAAGGCGTGGGCGCGGTGCTGCTGAAGCCCCTGCACGCGGCCGAGCGCGATGGCGACCATATCTACGCCGTCATCAAGGGTTCCGCCATCAACCACGGCGGCGCCGGCAGCGGCGTCACAGTGCCCAATCCAGTCGCGCAGGCCGAGATGATCGAGGCGTGCCTGGAGCACGCGGGCGTCGATGCGCGCACGATCAGCTATGTGGAGGCGCACGGGACCGGGACTTCGCTGGGCGATCCGATCGAGCTCCAGGGCCTGGTGAAGGCCTTCGCGAAGCATACGGACGAGCGCCAGTTCTGCGCGCTCGGCTCGCTCAAGTCGAATATCGGCCATGCCGAGGGGGCTGCGGGAATCGGCGGATTGATCAAGACCGCACTGCAGTTGCATCACCAGACGCTGGTGGCGTCGCTGCACGCGCAGGAACTCAACCCGCATATCGATTTCGAGCCGACGCCATTTTACGTCCAGACGCGCACCACGCCGTGGCAGCGTCCAGCCCGCGCTGGTGTGGAAGCGCTGCCGCGCCGGGCCGGCATCAGCGCGTTCGGGGCGTCCGGCTCGAACGCGCACGTGATCCTGGAAGAATACCTCCCCAAGGAGGACACAGCGCCTGCCGCGGACCTGGGCGGGCGCACCTGGATCGTGCCGCTGTCGGCTAAAAGCGAGGAGCGCCTGCAGGAATACGCGCGCCGCCTGTTGCGTTTCCTGGAGCGCCAGGATGAACGCGCGCCCATCCGATTGGCCGACCTGGCCTATACGCTGCAGTGCGGGCGCGTCGCCCTGGCCGAGCGTCTGGCGTTCACGGTTGCCAGCCTGGCCGAACTGCGCGAACAGCTGGCGCGTTACCTGGACCCGGCGCGTGCGCCGGCCGACCAGGGCTCGAATGCGCGGTCATACCGCGGGCGTGCCGTCCCGGCACCGGCCGACGCGCCGGCGGCGACCGGCGTCGCGGCGCTGGCCGACTACTGGACCTGCGGAGGGCAGGTGGACTGGGCCGCCCTGCATGCTGGCCAGCGACTGCGCCGTGTCAGCCTGCCGACCTATCCGTTCGCGCGCGAGCGTTTCTGGATCGGTGGCCAGGCGACCACGCCTGCCCCGCAGGAGCAGAGGCAAACCGGCGAGGTTCTGCTGCTGGCCCCATCATGGCGTCCGCAGCCCGGCGCGCGCAGCGCCGCGACGCCGCGCTACCAGGCCCACTGGGCGATCCTGTGCGGCGCCACACCGGCGTGTGCACACCGCCTGCAGGAGCTGATGCCGCAACTGCGCTGCCGGGCCATCAGCATCGACAGCGATGGCACGCTCGCGTCCGCGTTCAGCGCTGCCGCCGCCAGCGTGTTCGCCCTCGTCAAGGAGCTGCTGCTGGCCCAGCCGGCTGGCGAGGTGCTGGTGCAGGTGGTGGTCCCCAATGCCGGCGCCGGGCAGCTCCTGGCCGGTCTGGCGGGACTGCTGCGCACCGCCCGGCTGGAAGCCCCCCGGCTGATCGGCCAGGTGATCGAAGTGGACGCGCTGGACGACGCGCCCGCCCTGGCCGCCACGCTCGACCACGAGAGCGGGCACCCGGCCGACCAGCGCATCCGCTACGCCGATGGCCAGCGCTGGACCGAGACGCTGGAGGAGCTTGCCGGCGCCGGCGAAGCGCCACCGTGGAAAGAGGGCGGCGTGTACCTGATGAGCGGGGGCGCCGGCGGGCTGGGATTGCTGTTCGCCGAGGAGCTTGCGCGCCAGGTGGCCAGCCGCCTCAAACGGGCCACGCTGGTGCTGACCGGGCGCAGCGCGCCGGGTGAAGCGCAGCGCCGCCGCATCGAGGCGCTGGCGGGCGCCGGGCTGCGGGTCGAGTATCGCCAGGCCGACATCACGCAGCGTTCTGCCGTGCGCGCCCTGGTGGACGATATCGTGCAGCGCCATGGGGCGCTCCACGGCATCCTGCACAGCGCCGGCGTGATCCGCGATAACTTCATCATCCGCAAAAGCGCTGAGGAATTCGCCGCCGTGCTGGCGCCGAAAGTGGACGGCCTGGTGCATCTCGACGAAGTCACCCGCGCGCAGCCGCTCGAGTTCTTCCTGCTGTTTTCGTCCGGCGCGGGCGTGACGGGCAATGTCGGCCAGGCCGACTACGCCGCCGCCAATGCCTTTATGGACGGCTACGCGAGCTACCGCAACGCGCTGGTGGCGCGCGGCCTGCGGCAGGGCCGCACCGTGGCGATCGACTGGCCCTTGTGGAGCGACGGCGGCATGCGGGTCGATGCCGGCACCGAACGGCTGATGGCCGACACGCTCGGCATGCTGCCGATGGCCAGCGAGCAGGGCGTGCGCGCCTGCTACCAGGCCATGGCCCTGGCGCGCGACCAGGTGATGGTCATCGCCGGGGACGCAGACAAGCTGCGCGCCCGACTGTGCCCGCCGGCCGCTGCGCTGCCCGCCGCTGCGGGGCCGGCTGCCCCAGCGGCCGGTCCGTCGCTGCGCGCCGGTGTGCTGGGCCAGCTCAGGCTGATCATCGGCCAGATCACGGGGCTGGCTCCGGACGATATCGGCGCCGATGATCCGATGGACGAATTCGGCCTCGATTCGCTGATGGTGGCTCAGCTCAACCAGAAGCTGGCGGCGGTATTCGGCCCGCTGTCCAAGACGCTCTTTTATGAACAGCGCAGCATCGCCACGCTGGCCGACTACCTGATCGGCGCAGATGGCGCGGCCTGCCATGCATGGGCTGGGACGGCGCCGATGCCGGTGGCCGAATCTGTCCCGGCCCAGGCGCCGGTCCAACACATGCCGCGCGCGCCTGAAGGGGCCGACGACGACGGCATCGCCATCATCGGCATGAGCGCGCGCTTTCCGCAAGCGGACACGCTGGAGGCGTTCTGGGAGCAGCTGAAGGCGGGCAAGCAGGTGTTCACCGAGATTCCGTCCGAGCGCTGGGATGGGCGCGCGTATTTCGACGGCGATCGCCAGCAGGCGGGCGCCCGAGGCAAAAGCTACAGCAAGTGGGGCGCCTTCCTGGAGCGCTTCGCCGACTTCGATGCGCTGTTCTTCGGGATCGCGCCGCGCGAAGCGGCCGCCATCGACCCGCAGGAGCGCCTGTTCCTGGAGCAGTGCTGGCACGCGTTCGAGGACGCCGGCTATTGCCCGTCGGGCCTGGACGACAGCACGCGCGCCCGGGTCGGGGTGTATTGCGGCGTCACCAAGACCGGGTTCAGTCAGTGGAACGGCGACCAATCCCCGCTCATCCATCACACCTCGTTCGCGTCGCTGGTCAACCGGGTGTCGTATGCGATGGACCTGCGCGGCCCCAGTGTCAGCGTCGACACCATGTGCTCGTCGGCCGCGGTGGCCCTGCATCAGGCTTGCGAGAGCCTGCGCGGCGGCCAGATCGACATGGCGCTGTCGGGCGGCGTGAACCTGTACCTGCATCCGCGCACCTATGTCGCGCTGGCGCAGGCGCAGCTGCTGTCCGGCGCGAGCGGCAGCACCGTGTTCGGCCAGGGCGGCGATGGCTTCATGCCGTCCGAAGGCGTCGGTGCGGTGGTCCTGAAACGCCTGGCCGATGCCCGGCGCGACAAGGACAATATCCTGGCCGTGCTGCGCGCCAGCGCGGTTTCCCACGCGGGCAGGACCAACGGCTTCGGCGTGCCCGACCCGGAGCGCCAGGCCGGCGTGATCCGTGCGGCGCTGGAGAGCCGCCGGATCGACGCGCGCACGATCAGCTACATCGAGTCGGCCGCCACCGGCGCCGAGATGGGCGATGCGATCGAAATGACGGCGCTGCGCAAGGTGTTCGGCGATGCGCGCGGGGACGGGACGGCCGCCTACAGGCTGGGCTCCGTCAAGGCCTGCCTGGGCCACGGCGAGGCCGTGTCGGGCATGGCGCAACTGATCAAGGTGGTGCTGCAGCTGCGCCACCGTACGCTGTGTCCGACCGCGCGGCCTGCCGCGCCCAATCCGGACATCGACTTCGACCAGCTGCCGTTTGCCTTGCAGTCCGGCCTGTCTGAATGGGAGGCGCCGCGGGTCGATGGGATGGCCGTCCCGCGCCGGGCCGGCATCAACAGCTTCGGTGCGGGCGGCGTCAACGCCCATCTCGTCGTGGAGGAATATGCGGCCAGCCGGGCGCCCGTGCCGACGCCGCCGGCGGAACCCATCGTGTTTGTCCTCTCGGCCAAGACCGAGCAGGCGCTGGCCCAGTACAAGCGCGATTGGAGCGCCTATCTGCGCACCCATCCTGAGCTTGACTTGAACGCGCTGGCCTACACGTTGCAGACCGGGCGCGAACCGATGAAGCGGCGCTTCGCCTGTGTCGCCGATTCGGTCGAGACGCTGCTGGCCCGGCTGGAGGGCGGCGACGGCGACAATCGCGCGAGCGCAACGGCAGACACCGATATCGAGGCCCTGATCGCGGCGCGGCGGTATCAGGACCTGGCCGATCGGTGGCTGGCCGGGGCGGCGGTGCCGTGGCGCCGGCTGTATGGCGAGCAGCCGCCCGCCCGGCTGGGGCAACTGCCCACATACCCCTTCGCGCGGCGGCGCTACTGGATCGACGCGCCCCTGCCTGCACCTGTGCCCGCGCCCGCACCCAAAGCCGGGCGCTTCATCGACGTGGCCGCGCTGCTGTCGACGCTGGCGGCCGAGCCGGCGCCGCCTGCGCCGCCGCCGTCGGAGCCGGGCTGGACGCGCCAGCAGGTGGGCGCGCAGGTCCGCGCAGTGCTGTGCCGCGTGCTGTACCTCGACGAGCAGGACGAGTTCGATGACGACGCCAATTTCGGCGAACTGGGACTGACCTCGATATCGGTGGTGGCCTTCGTCCAGGAGCTCAATGCGCAATTCGGTCTCGAGCTGCCCGAAACCATCGTGTTCGACCACACCAATCCCCGCGACCTGGGCCAGTACCTGCACACGCTGCTGCGAGAGCGCCGCGCCGCCGGGTTGGCGGTCAGGTAAGGCGCCAACAATGGCCTTGTCGATCGGCGCGCCGCCGCGTAGCATGCTAATAATATTGAAGAAATCCTAACCTTGACGAATAGCCAGCACATGATTCGAACGATACAGACGGCCGATATTGCACAGTTGCATGAAATCCGCATCCAGACCGCCGCCCAGGGCACGGCCGAGATCATCAAGGAAGTGAACGAGATCGCCTTCCAGACGAACCTGCTCGCCCTCAACGCCGCGGTCGAAGCTGCGCGCGCGAGCGAGGCCGGGCCAGGCTTCGCGGTGGTCGCCGAGGAGGT
>JBKHWY010000275.1:0-6027 GCA_046566285.1 Gammaproteobacteria bacterium
GGCGTGCCGATCATCGGCACCTCGCCGGACATGATCGACGCGGCCGAAGACCGCGAGCGTTTCCAGCAGTTGCTGCAGGAGCTGGGCTTGCGCCAGCCGCCGAACCGTACCGCCCGTACCGAAGCCGAAGCACTGGAACTGGCCAACGAGATCGGCTATCCGCTGGTGGTGCGTCCTTCCTACGTACTGGGCGGCCGCGCCATGGAAATCGTGCACGAGCAGCGCGACCTGGAGCGCTACATGCGCGAAGCGGTCAAGGTGTCGAACGATTCGCCGGTGCTGCTGGACCGCTTCCTGAACGACGCCATCGAAGTCGACGTCGACTGCATCTCGGATGGCGAGACCACCTTCATCGGCGGCGTGATGGAGCACATCGAGCAGGCCGGCGTGCACTCGGGCGACTCGGCCTGCTCGCTGCCGCCGTATTCGCTGTCGCAAGAGACCATCGATGAACTCAAGCGCCAGACCGCGCTGATGGCCAAGGGCCTGAACGTGGTCGGCCTGATGAACGTGCAGTTCGCGGTCAAGGACGGCACGGTCTACATCCTCGAGGTGAACCCGCGCGCATCGCGGACGGTGCCGTTCATCTCCAAGGCGTCCGGTGTCGCGCTCGCGAAGATCGCCGCGCTCTGCATGGTCGGCCAGACCCTGGCCTCGCAAGGCATCACCAAGGAAGTCGTGCCGCCATTCTTCAGCGTCAAGGAAGCCGTGTTCCCGTTCGTGAAATTCCCGGGCGTGGATACCATCCTGGGCCCGGAGATGAAGTCCACCGGCGAAGTGATGGGCGTGGGCCAGACCTTCGGCGAAGCCTTCGTGAAATCCCAGATGGGCGCCGGCGTCAAGCTGCCGGAGTCCGGCAAGGTGTTCATCTCGGTGAAGGCCTCCGACAAGCCGCGCGCGGTCAAGGTGGCGCGCGACCTCAAGGACCTGGGCTTCCAGATCGTCGCCACCAAGGGCACCGCCGCCGTCATCTCGGCTGCCGGCATCGAATGCCAGGTGATGAACAAGGTGCTCGAAGGCCGTCCGCACGTGGTCGATATGATCAAGAACCACGAGATCGCGCTGGTCATCAACACCGTGGAGGAAAAGCGCAGCGCCATCGTGGACTCGCGTCATATCCGCATCTCGGCCCTGGCCGCCCGGGTGACGACCTACACGACGATCGCCGGCGCCGAAGCGGCGGTGGAAGGGATGCGTTACCTGGACGATTTGCGCGTGTACGATTTACAAGGCCTGCACAAGACTTTAAACTAATCAGCACACGCTGATCGGCCACCGCCGACCGGCGAACGCAACACCCTCTGACCACAGAGTTCGCGCGGCCTTGCGCCGTGCGCCTCTGTGGTTTTCACTTTTCGAGCAAAGAACGCGATAATCACCTATGAACACATCTGTTCCATTGACCAAGTACGGCGCCGAGCTGCTCAAGGAAGAGCTGCACCAGCTCAAGACCAAGGAGCGCCGCATCGTCATCGACGCCATCGCCGAAGCGCGTTCGCATGGCGACCTGTCGGAGAACGCGGAATACGACGCCGCCAAGGAGCGCCAGGCCTTCGTGGAAGGCCGCATCGCCGAGCTGGAAGGCAAGCTCTCGGCAGCCCAGATCATCGACCCGGCCACGCTGGACGCCGATGGCCGCGTGGTGTTCGCTTCCACCGTGGACCTGGAAGACCTGGAGAACGGCCAGAAGGTGACTTACCAGATCGTCGGGCTGGATGAAGCCGACCTCAAGCTCAACAAGGTCTCCGTGACCTCGCCGATCGCCCGTGCGCTGATCGGCAAATACGCCGGCGACGTGGTGGAAGTGCAGGCCCCGTCCGGTCCGCGCGAGTACGAAATCCTCGAAGTCAAATACATCTGAGTCGGATACACCTGATGCTTGCCGCGCGCGCCAGGCTGCTGGTCATTGTCCTGTGGGTGGGCAGCCTGTGGACGGTGGGCTACCTGGTCGCGCCGACCCTGTTCGCGACCCTGTCCGACCGGGTCCTGGCGGGCACCATTGCCGGCGCCATGTTCCGGAGCCAGGCCTGGCTTTCGCTGGTGTGCGGGGTGGCGATGGTGGGGCTGGTGACCGCGTCGCCCGACCTCGACGCCGCGCGCCGACGGCAGTTGCGCACGATTAGCCTGGCGATGCTGGCCTGCCTGGGCATCGGCTACTTTGGCCTGCAGCCCATGATGGCGCAGCTGAAGGCGGGGGCGGTCGCGACGGGCGGAGTGATGGATGAGGCGGCGCGTGCGCGGTTCGGCATGCTGCACGGCGTGTCGAGCGTGTTTTATCTCGTGCAGAGCCTGCTGGGTGGGGTGCTGCTGTTCAAGAATCGCTGAGCGCGCCTTGGCGCGCCAGGACGGCGGGGCGCGCTTGCCTTACTTGCCCAATGCCGATTTCTTCTGGCTGGTCTGGCGTGGCTTGACACGCTTGATGGTGCCGCCTTCGGTCACGCGTTCGTTCCCCTTGAGCATCACTTTGGTCACGCTGGGGCGGCGCGTGCCGCTGGCGCTGGCTTTCACGATGGTCACTTCACGCATGCCCTTGCCGGACTTGGTGCTGCGTTCCTTGACCGCTTCCTTCTTCGGGCGATAGATCAACAGCAGCTTGCCGATGTGCTGCACCGGTGCGGCATCGAGTTCGGCGCAGATGTTCTCGTAGATCTCCTGGCGCAGCTCGCGGTCGTCGCCGAATACGCGCACCTTGATGAGGCCGTGCGCATCCAGGCTGGCGGAAATTTCCTTGATCACCGACGGGGTCAGGCCGGCCTCGCCAATCATCACGACTGGCTTCAAGCCATGGGCTTCGGCACGCAGGGCGCTGCGCTCGACGGGGGTAAGTTTAAGCATAATAATTTTTGGATGAACCTATAAAAGCAGTATTCTACGCGAATGGCAAAGAACAAATTAAACAAAAACTGGCTGCACGACCACATTAACGACCCCTACGTCAAGCTGGCCCAGAAGGAAGGCTACCGCGCCCGCGCCGCCTACAAGCTGAAGGAAATCGACGAGAGCGAAAAGCTGATCAAGCCGGGGCAAATCATCGTCGACCTCGGCTGCACCCCGGGCAGCTGGGGCCAGTACACCCGCCGCAAGCTGGCCGGCAAGGACGGCGGCGGCATCAACGGCACCCTGATCGGGCTGGACATGCTGCCGATGGAGCCCATCGCCGACATGCATTTCATCCAGGGTGACTTCCGCGAGGCACGCCCGGTGCGCGAACTGAACGCCATCCTGGCCGGGCGCAAGTGCGACCTGGTGCTGTCCGACATGGCGCCCAACCTGTCCGGCATTCCCACCGCCGACGCGGCGCGCATGGAGCATCTTATCGATTTGGCCATTGAGTTTTCTCAAGTTCACATGAAGCAACCCGGTGCACTCTTGGTGAAATGTTTCAAGGACATGGGGTTTTCTCAAATCGTCGAGAAGTTCCGTGCCGAGTTCAAGGTGGTCAAGCAGATCAAGCCGAAGGCCAGCCGCGACAAGTCCTCGGAAATTTTTCTGCTGGGACGGGGTCTGAAGCACCCGGCCGAAAATAATCCGCAGCAGGAGGGCGAAGCAGCCCTTGATATTTGACGAGCCACGCCCACATCAGCGCTGGAAAGCCTCAAAACCGGTGCAGTTTGGCTACGACCGAGCCGTTTATAGCCGTTTCGAGTGGTTTTTTCGCTGATTTCCCCCCGGGCGCCGGCGCTGCGTGGCACCGCCGGGCTATTGCGGGTAGAATCGGCGTTCTAGTAATCGGTAAAAGATGCGATCCGCATCGGAGGAGTTTTCGTGAATAATATGTTTTCCAAATCCGCGATCTGGGTTGTGGTTGCCCTGCTGTTATTCATGCTGTTCAAGCAGTTCGACAATCACACAGTGGCGGGCGGAGCCAAGCCGATCGCGTATTCCGAACTGCTCGATGAGGTGAAAGCGCGGCGGATCAAGGATGTGGTGATCGAGGGCGCGAACATCGTGGCCACCCGCACGGACGACACCAAGGTGCGTTCCACGGCGACCGGCCTGGACCGTGGCCTGATCGGCGACCTGCGTGAGAACAACGTCCGCTTCGACATCAAACCGCCCGAGGAGCCATCGTTCCTCCAGCAAGTATTCATTTCCTGGTTCCCGATGCTGCTGCTCATCGGCGTCTGGGTGTTCTTCATGCGTCAGATGCAAGGCGGCGGCAAGGGCGGGGCGTTCTCGTTCGGCAAGTCGAAAGCCCGCATGCTGGATGAAACCAACAACACCGTCACCTTTGCCGACGTGGCCGGTTGCGACGAAGCCAAGGAAGAAGTCACGGAAATCGTCGACTTCCTGAAAGATCCGACCAAGTTCCAGAAGCTGGGCGGACGCATTCCGCGCGGCGTGCTGATGGTCGGTCCTCCAGGTACCGGTAAAACCCTGCTGGCCCGCGCCATCGCCGGCGAAGCCAAGGTGCCGTTCTTCTCGATTTCCGGTTCCGACTTCGTCGAGATGTTCGTCGGCGTGGGCGCCTCCCGCGTGCGCGACATGTTCGAAAATGCCAAGAAACACTCGCCCTGCATCATCTTCATCGACGAGATCGATGCGGTGGGCCGTCATCGCGGCGCCGGCATGGGCGGCGGCAACGACGAGCGCGAACAGACCCTCAACCAGCTGCTGGTGGAGATGGACGGCTTCGAAGCCTCGTCCGGCGTGATCGTCGTGGCGGCCACCAACCGTGCCGACGTGCTGGACAAAGCGCTGCTGCGTCCGGGCCGTTTCGACCGCCAGGTGATGGTGGGCCTGCCGGACATCCGCGGCCGCGAGCAGATCCTGAACGTGCACATGCGCAAAGTACCGATCGGCACCGACGTAAAGGCCGACATCCTGGCGCGCGGCACCCCCGGTTTCTCGGGTGCGGACCTGGCCAACCTGGTCAATGAAGCGGCCCTGTTTGCCGCCCGGCGCAGCAAGCGCCTGGTCGAGATGAGCGACTTCGAGGACGCCAAGGACAAGATCTACATGGGTCCGGAGCGCAAGTCGATGGTGATGCGCGAGGAAGAGCGCCGCAACACGGCTTACCACGAGTCCGGCCACGCCGTCATTGCCAAGCTCTTGCCGAAAGCCGACCCCGTGCACAAGGTTACGATCATGCCGCGCGGCTATGCGCTGGGCCTGACCTGGCAGTTGCCTGAACACGACGCCTTGTCCGGCTACAAGGACAAGATGCTGGAAGAGATCTCGATCCTGTTCGGCGGCCGTATCGCTGAAGAAATCTTCGTCGGGCAGATGTCCACCGGCGCGTCGAACGACTTCGCCCGCGCCACCAAGCTGGCCCGTTCGATGGTGACGCGTTTCGGCATGAGCGACAGCATGGGCGTGATGGTGTACGAGGATAGCGAGAACGAAGGCTTCTTCGGCGGCGCCACCAAGACCATTTCGGAAGCGACCCAGCAGAAGGTGGACGCGGAAATCCGCGCCATCCTGGACCGTCAATACGCGCTGGCCCGCCGTCTGCTGGAAGAGAACAAGGACAAGGTCGAAACCATGACCCGCGCGCTGCTCGACTGGGAAACCATCGACGCCGACCAGATCAACGACATCATGGCCGGCAACCAGCCGCGCGCACCGAAGTCGGGCCTGTTGACCAAGCGTCCACCGTCGGGCGACAACGGCCCCGGCGGCGTATCGCCGAACGCCACGGCACCTGCCTAACGGAAACGCATCCAGTACCCACATCGGGTTATAATAGTGCCGTTCAGTCAACAAACTGAACGGCATTTTTTATTGCCTGTACGGTTTTAGCACACGAAAACTCCGCGCACGAAACACCGATGTCACACACCTTTCAATGCGGCCGATTCAGTCTCGACTTGGCCGCGCGGCCGCAGGTCATGGGCATTCTGAATGTCACGCCGGATTCGTTTTCCGATGGCGGCCGTTTCCAGTCGCTCGAGTTCGCTCTCTCGCGCGCCGAGGAAATGATCGGCGATGGCGCGGACTTGATCGACGTCGGCGGCGAGTCGAGCCGTCCGGGCGCGCCAGCCTTGCCGCTGGACGAAGAACTGCGGCGGGTCATGCCGGTGCTGT
>JBKHWY010000275.1:6037-6292 GCA_046566285.1 Gammaproteobacteria bacterium
AAGCCACTGTCGGTGGACACTTATAAGCCGGCCGTGATGCGCGAAGCGTTGATTGCCGGGGCCGACATGATCAACGACATCAACGGCTTTCGCGCGCCCGGCGCCATCGACGCGGTCGCCGGCAGCGATTGCGGTTTGTGTGTCATGCACATGCAACACACGCCTGAGAACATGCAGGACGCCCCGCGCTATACCGACGTGGTGGAGGAAGTCATCGCCTTTTTGCGCGAGCGCGTTGAGGCTTTGACCGGCGCG
>JBKHWY010000276.1:0-6274 GCA_046566285.1 Gammaproteobacteria bacterium
CCTTCACCGACGCGCTGTACCGCTCGCACGGCTATGCGGCCGTGCTGGCCGCGCAGGGTGCGGGCGCGGCCGAAACGGCCAAGCTGGCCTATCCCTGCAACCTGGACGTGCTGCAGGGCGCCCAGGCCGTCATCATCCACTCGCAGCACGCCTTGCAACTGGCGCGCGAATGGTATGGCCCGGGCGCCGGCGCGAATTGGCACGTGGTGCCGCTGCCGCGCAGCGCCCCCATGCCGGGCGAGCGCGCCGCCGCGCGCGCCGCCCTCGGCATCCCCGACGATGCGCTCTTGGTGTGCAGCTTCGGCTTCGTCGACGCAACCAAGCTCAGTCACCGCCTGCTGCAAGCCTGGCAGGCCTCCACCCTGGCCGCCGACGCGCGCTGCCAGCTGGTGTTCGTGGGCGCCAACCATGGCGGCGCCTATGGCAAGGAGATGCTCGATGCGATAGGCGCCAACCCACGCATCCGCATCGCCGGCTGGACCGACGAAGCGGTGTATCACCAGTACCTGCGTGCGGCCGACATCGGCGTGCAGCTGCGCAGCGTCTCGCGCGGCGAAACCTCGGCCGCGGTGCTGGACTGCATGAACTACGGCCTGGCCACCATCGTCAACGCCAACGGCTCCATGGCCGCCCTGCCGGATGCCGCCGTCATCAAGCTGCCCGACGACTTCGCGCTCGAGCAGCTGGTGGCCGCGCTCGACAGCTTGCGCGCGGACCTTGAGGCACGCGTGGCCCTGGGCGCGCGCGCCGCGCAGGCCATCGAGACCGCCCAGCGCCCGCACCACAGCGCCGCGCGCTATGCCGAGGTGCTCGACGCGGTCTGGAGCGCGCAGCCGCACGCGATGGCCGCGCTGACGCGCGCGCTGGCGCGCACCATTCCGCGCGACGAGCAGGCCGTGCAGCAGATCGCCAGCTGCCTGTCGTTCGCGCCCCAGCGCGCGCCGCAGCCGCGCCAGCTGCTGGTGGACGTGACCAACATCGTGCGCAATGACCTGGGCACCGGCATCGAACGGGTGGTGCGCATGCAGCTGCTGGAGCTGCTGCGCCGGCAGCCGCAGGGCCTGCGCATCGAACCGGTCTACCTCAGCGACCAGGGCGGACGCTGCCACTACCGCTATGCGCAGCAATACGCCTGCAAGCTGCTCGGGCTGCAGAACGTCACGCATGCCGACGAGGCGGTCGACATCAATCCGGGCGACGTGTTCTACGCGCCGGACTATGCGCCCGGCGCCACAGGGGAAGCGGCCGCCGCCGGCATCTACGCGCAGTGGCGCGCGCGCGGCGTGCAGCTGAACTTCCTGATCCACGATTTGCTGCCGGTGCTACAGCCGCAATTCTTCCCCCCTGGGGCGGACGCGAATCACGCCGCCTGGCTGCGCTGCATCGTCGAACACGCCGACCGGCTGGTGTGCATCTCCGGCGCCGTGGCCGACGAAGCGCGGCTCTGGTTCGCCGCCCACGCGGCCACCGGCAACGTGCCTGAGTACGCCGTGCTGCACCACGGCGCCGATCTGCCGGCCCCGGTGACGGCCAGCGCGCCCCTGCAGGCGCAGGAAGTGCTTGGACGCCTGCGCCAGGACCCCAGCTTCCTGATGGTCGGCACCATCGAACCGCGCAAGGGACACCTGGACGCGCTGGATGCGTTCGAGCGCCTGTGGGAAGCGGGCCGCAAGGTCAACCTCGTCATCGTCGGCAATGAAGGCTGGAAGCCGCTTGCCAATGCCGAGCGCCGCACCATTCCCGCCATCGTGGCGCGCATCAGCCAGCACCCGCAGCTGAACCAGCGGCTGTTCTGGCTGAAGGGAATCGACGACGCCTATCTGGCCGAGCTGTATCGCACGTCGGCGTGCCTGCTGGCCGCTAGCGAAGGCGAAGGCTTCGGCCTGCCGCTGATCGAGGCGGCGCACCACGGCCTGCCGGTGATTGCGCGCGATATCCCGGTGTTCCGGGAAGTGGCCGGCGAGGCGGCGTTCTACTTCAACGGCGACCTGGCCGGGGCCATCAAGGCCTGGCTGGCGATGTACGCGGAAAAGCGCCATCCACGCTCCGAGCAAATGGGGTATCGGAGTTGGGAGAGCAATGCTGCGCAGTTGTTGGCACTGTTGACGGCCGCGCCGAAGTCCCCTGCCCCTAGCGCGGTCAGCGGCCGGGTTTGACTTCACACAAGCGGTAGCCGTTGAGCTGCTTGCCCATCCAGGCCCGGTAATCGCGACAGCTGGCCGCATCGAACACGAAGCCATAGCGCGTCACCGTGTCCGCCGCCGCGGCCTGGCGCGCCTCGTCGCCCTTGCCAATGTGCGCAAACATCACGTAATGCGTCCCGGTGCGCGCGGCCACCAGCGCGCGCATGCGCGCGTGGTACGCGGGCGACTCGGGAAAGCCCGCGCCGATCGACACCAGCACCACCTCGGACGGGAAGAATGGCGCGTACCACCCCATTGGCGGATCGCCATGGACGATGAACACCAGCGACTGCGCCGGCGCGGCGAACACCGGCACCTCGGCCCGGAACGCTTCCCGGTGCCAGCGCGCGTGGCCCCAGGTCACCACCGGGAACACCACCACGGCCGTCAGCGCCAGCAGCCGGCCCGCCACCCGCGCCGCCCTTGCCGCCGGCAGCATCCGGTGCAGCAGCAGCCACACCACCAGGGGCGCCAGCAGCTCGACCGGCACCAGGTAGCGGTAGATCGCAAACAGGTTCACCCAGATGAGGTATGACAGCGCGAAGAACAGCAGCAGGAAGCGCGCCCGCATATCCATCGGCGCGGCTGGACCCGGCCGCATCAGGCGCAGCAGCCATGTGGCGGCCAGCGCGATGAACAGCACGTACACCACCGGCCAGATCAGCTGGCGCATCGGCAGCTCGATCACCCGTGCGGGATGCAGCGTGAAGATGAAAGGCCACAGCAGCTTTTCCGCCAGGTTGACCGGCAGCCAGCTGGTGTCGCCGATGCCCACCGGCGCGGCCAGCGGGGCCTTGAAGATGTTATTAAATTGCGGGAACAGCGGGTTGCCGAACACCTGCCACATGGTCCAATACCAGAACCCGGCGCTGGCGCCGATCCCGGCCAGCACGCCCAGGCCATACACGAAGGCGGCGCGCACGCGCGCCAGGACGCCGCCGGCGACCGTGAGCAGGGCCAGGCACATGGCCAGCGCGTACATGGCGTTGGTGAGCTTGAGACCCGTTCCCAGCCCGGCCAGCAGGCCCGCCGCCCCGATGCGCCGCAGGGTCAGCCGGTCCCAGTGGGGCAGCAGCAGCGCCAGCGCCGACAGCACGAACAGCGCGGTCATGTTGTCGCCCATGGTGTTGCCCAGCTCCGACAGGAAGCCGGCGCCCAGGCAGCCGGCCAGCGCCAGCAGGATCGGCGCGCGCACGCCCGCCACCAGGCAGCGCGCCAGGCACAGCACCAGCACGAAGTTCAGCCCGTGCAGCACGCCCATCGCGAAGCCGGCCACGGGCGCGGGAAACACCGCGTTCAGGCCGTGGTAGAGAAGATCGAGCGCGGGGTTGAAGTAGCCCTGCCATTGGCCGGGCGCCAGGTCCACGCCGATGCGGCCGTTCAGCAAAGCATACGGGTTGTAGCGGTGATAGTTGCGCAGGTCCCAGTTGGCATCCTGGCCCAGGGCCACGGAAATCAGGCCGGCGGCCAGCGGCACCAGCCAGGCCATGCGGCGCGTGGCTTCGGGTTGGGCCAGCCAGGCCCACAGGCGCTGCGCGAAAAGCGGCATCTTCATGGGTTCATGCCCTGAAAACAAGGAACTTGGCGCTGATGAAGTTGATCGCCATGCCGGCCAGCGAACCGGCCGCCACGGCCGCCAGCGGCACCAGGGGGCCGGCGGGCGCGAGCACCGTGACCAGGCTGTAGACGGCATAGTTGACGGCGCCGCCGCCCAGCATGGCGCCCAGATAGCGCCACCACTCGGCCCAGCGGCTGCCATCGGCGCGGCCCGCGAAGGTGAAGCGCCGGTTGATCTGCCAGGTCACCCACACGGCGGCGAGGAAGGACAGCACCCGCCCGATGTAGGGCCCGACGCCGGCGGCCAGCAGAAGGTACAGCGCCAGCACGTCGGCCAGCAGGCCGGCCACGCCGGCCACGGCAAAACGCAGCAGCTGCAGGCGCGCCTCAGGCATCGGTGGCGGCGGTGGCGGGGTCGTTCACCGTGCGGGGCGCGGCCACGGCGAGGGGCGCGGGCGCCGGCACGGCCAGGTAGGCGAAGCGCTTCTGTTCGATGCGGCCCTTGGTCACGGTGTCGAGCACGAAGCCGCAGGTGAGCAGGATGATGCCGAACAGCGAGAGGCCCGTGCACAGTACGGCGGTGGGCAGGCGTGGCACCAGCCCGGTTGCGGCGTAGGTCTGCAGCAGGGGCACGGCCAGGCCAAGCGAGAGCAGCATGCAGGCCAGCGCCGCGCTGGAGAAGAATGCCAGCGGGCGCTCGGAACGCACCAGGCGCAGGATGGTCAGGAGGATGCGGGCACCGTCACGGTAGGTGTGCAGCTTGCTGACCGATCCTTCGGGGCGCGACTTGTACACGGTGGGCACTTCGGCCACCGGCATGCGCAGTTCGAGCGCGTGCACGGTCAGTTCGGTCTCGGTTTCAAAGCCGGTGGCGTGGGCGGCGAAGGACTTGACATAGCGGCGCGAGAACACCCGGTAGCCCGACAGCATGTCGGTGAAGCTGCGCCCGAACACCGATGCCACGCAGCGTGTCAGCAGGCGGTTGCCGAAGCGGTGGCCGAAGCGGTAGGCCTCGGCCTCGTCACTGACGCGGCTGCCGACCACCATGTCGAGCCCTTCTTCCAGCAGGCGCTCCACCAGCCCGGGCGCGGCGGCGGCGTCGTAGGTGTCGTCGCCATCGACCATGATGTACACGTCCGCTTCCACATCGGCGAACATGCGCCGCACTACGTTGCCCTTGCCCTGCAGGGGCACGCTGCGCACGTGCGCGCCGGCCGCGCGCGCCAGGCGCACGGTGTCGTCGCGCGAATTGTTGTCGAACACGTGGATGTGGGCGTGCGGCAGGCTGCGCTGGAAGTCGCGCACCAGGCCGGCAATGGTGGGCGCTTCGTTATAGCAGGGCACCAGCACGGCAATGCGATAGCGCGAGAGATTGAGCATGCGGCGGTATGGGACGGTATGTCGGACGATCGGAAAAGATGGACCAAAAAAAGGCGCGTCGATCAAGACGCGCCCGCTTGGCATTCTACCTGCCGGCCAGCTGGCCAACAATATGGACGCGCATGCCTAGTCCTTGCGCAGCCCGCCCAAGAGCGCCGCCACTTTCTGCTTGGGCTTGGTGGACGTCGCAGGCGCCGCCTGGGCCGGCGCTTCGGGCGCGCGGCTCGGCTCGTACGGCTTGAGGAACCACGGATCGATCTTCTCGCGGCGCGGCATCGGCGCGCTGCTGCGCGGGCCGCGCTCGCGTTCGCGCTCGCCGAAGCGGGCCGGCGCATCGCCCTCGCCGCGGCGGCCACGCCGTTCGCCCGAGCGCTCGCCCGAACGCTCGCCCCCACGCTCGTCGCGACCCGAGCGCGCCGGCGCCACGAAACCTTCCAGCTCGCCGCGCTTGACGGTCTGCTTGATCAGCTTTTCGATGTCGGCCAGGAGGCGCTCGTCCTTCTCGGAATAGATCGACAGCGCGTCGCCGGAGGCGCCGGCGCGGCCGGTGCGGCCGATCCGGTGCACGTAGTCTTCCGCGTTATACGGCAGGTCGTAGTTGATCACGCACGGCAGGTCGGTGATGTCCAGGCCGCGCGCCGCGACGTCCGTCGCGACCAGCACGTCGATCTCGCCCTTCTTGAACGCTTCCAGCGCGGCGATGCGCTCCTGCTGCGTCTTGTCGCCGTGGATGGCCTGGGCCTTGATGCCGGCCTGCTCGAGGTGGCGCGACAGGCGCGAGGCGCCGATCTTGGTGTTGGAGAACACCAGGATCTGCTTCAGGTCGCGCCCGCGGATCAGGAATTCCACCACGTCGCGCTTGGATTCTTCGCTGACCTTGTAGACCACCTGGCGCACGTTGTCGTTGGTGGCATTGCTGCGCGCGACCTCGATGGTGACGGGGTCGTTCAGGAAGCTGTTGGCCAGCTTCTTGATCTCGGGCGAGAAGGTGGCCGAGAACATCAGGTTCTGGCGCTTCTTGGGCAGCATGTTGATGATGCGCTGCAGGTCCGGCAGGAAGCCCATGTCGAGCATGCGGTCCGCTTCGTCCATCACCAGCAGCTGCACCTGCGACAGCGAGACGTTCTTCTGCTCCACGTGGTCGAGCAGGCGGC
>JBKHWY010000277.1:0-6244 GCA_046566285.1 Gammaproteobacteria bacterium
TGGACCCGCAGGCGCGCGCCCTGTTCAAGGCGCGCCTGCGCCAGGCCCGGGACGAGGGCGCCACCGTCCTGTTCAGCTCCCACCTGCTGGCCGATATCGACGAGCTGTGCGAGCGCATGGTGATCCTGCACGGCGGCGCGATCCGCTACGACGGCGACCCGGCCGCCTGCCGCGCGCAGTACGGGGCCGTCACGCTGGAGCAAGCCTTCCTGCGGGTGATCCAGTGAAGAACTTGCACCCTAAGCCAATCTACCACCAGCATTTCGGCCTGAAGGAAGCCCCCTTCGGCATCACGCCCAACCCGGCCTTTTTCTACGCCGGCAATACGCGCGGCGCCATCCTCGATGCCCTGCTGTACGCCGTGCTGCATGGGGAAGGCATCGTCAAGGTCAGCGGCGAAGTTGGGAGCGGCAAGACCATGCTGTGCCGCATGCTGGAACGCCAGCTGCCGGACCACGTGGACGTGATCTACCTGGCCAACCCGACCCTGGCCCGCACGGATGTGGCCTACGCGATCGCCGGTGAACTGGGCTTGGAGGCCAACGGCAAGCGTGCGGACGAGGTGATCCGCCTGCTGCAGGCCGACCTGATCGAGCGCCACACGCGCGGGCGGCGCGTGCTGCTGATGATCGAGGAAGCCCAGGCCATGCCGCTCGAGACGCTGGAAGAAATCCGCCTGTTCTCGAACCTGGAAACGGCGCACGACAAGCTGCTGCAGATCGTGCTGTTCGGCCAGCCGGAGCTCGATGCGCACCTGGACCTGCCCAACATGCGCCAGCTGAAGGAGCGCATCACCCACAGCTTCGTGGTGCCGCCCATGCCGGCCGATGTCATTCCCGACTTTTTGGCGTTCCGCCTGCACGCGGCCGGCTACAATGGCCCGGCCCTGTTCAGCCCGGCGGCGGTGCGCCACATCGCGCGCGTATCGCAGGGCATCGTCCGGCGCATCAATATCCTGGCCGACAAGGCCCTGATGGCCGCCTTTGCCGAGGACGCCGAGCGGGTCGAGGCCAAGCATGCCAGGGCGGCCATTGCCGACTGTGCATTTGCCGGATCAAGCCGGCCGTGGCGGCGCCGCGCCGGGCTGTCGCTGGCCGCCCTGGCCACTCTCGGATTGACCGTCTGGCTACTCTCGCACAGCGTGTTTTTCCGCTGAGCCGCGTGCATTTGCCGGTCTCCGGAATTTCCGCCATTATGGTGGCTTCGGTTAAACGAGCGCATCGATGAAATTTCACCTTTCCGTTTTCCCGCTGGGTTTCGCCTGCGCGCCGCTGCTCGGCAGCCTGCTCGCCGGCTGCGCCACCCCCACCCTGCCCGGCTCGCCCGGCCACGTGACCGAAGCGCAGCGCGTGGCGGGCCGTATTCCCGATCCTGTGCTGCAACAAGCGCCGCTGCCCGAACCGAAGGCCGCGCCGAAAGTGGAAACCTACAGCGTCACCGTGCACAAGGTGCCGGTGCAGTCGCTGCTGTTCGCGCTGGCGCGCGACGCCGGCCTGAACGTGGACATCCATCCCGGCATCGAAGGCACCGTCACCCTGAATGCGCTGGACCAGACCCTGCCCCAGCTGCTCGAACGCGTCTCGCGCCAGGTGGACATGCGCTACGAGATCAACGGCTCGACCCTGACGGTGCTGCCGGACACGCCGTTCTGGCGTAACTACAAGATCGACTATGTGAACATGGCGCGCAGCACCAACAGCAGCGTCAATATCGCCACCCAGATTTCCACCACCGGCAGCGGCTCGAACAGCGTCACCTTGACCAACCCGAACGGCAGCACCAGCGGCGGCGCCGCGCCGTCCGGCGGCAGCGGCAACAACAATTCGACCACCTCGGTGGTGAACCGGTCGGACAACAACTTCTGGAACAGCCTGGAGCGCAACATCAAGGACATGCTGCGCGAGACCACCCTGAACGACGCCCCCACCACGGCCAAGGCGCAGCAACCGGAGCAAGCCGCTGGCGCGCAGGGGCAGCCCGGACAAGGCCAGCAGCCCGGTCAGCAACCAGGCCAGCAGCCGGGCCAGCAACCCGACCCTCAGGCGCAGAACCGCCAAGCCACGCCGGACAATGTGCTGGCCGCGTTCGGCGCCTCGCGCAGCGAACGCGAACGCGAACGCAACCTGCCCTCGGTGATCGTCAACGCCGAAGGCGGCCTGCTGGCCGTGCGCGCCACCGCGCGCCAGCACGAGAAGATCCAGCAGTTCCTCGACATCGTGCTGGGCAGCGCCAAGCGCCAGGTGCTGATCGAGGCCACCGTGATCGAAGTGCGCCTGTCGGACCAGTACCAGCAGGGCATCAACTGGAGTGTCCTCGGCAGCAAATTCCAGCTGATCCAGGCGCCGGTGGGCACGGGCGGCTTGTCGTCGGGCGTGGGGGTGAACAGTTCCCCGGGCCTGTTCACGCTCAACTACCGCAACCTGACCTCCAGCCTGGGCCAGATCACCAGCGCCGTGCAGCTGCTCGAATCGTTCGGCAAGGTGCGCGTGCTTTCCAGCCCGAAGATCAGTGTGCTCAACAACCAGACCGCGATGCTGAAAGTGGTGGACAACAACGTCTTTTTCAGCATCCGCGTGACCCCCGCCGTGATCGGCCCGAACGGCACCACCACCGCGCCGGCCACGTACGAGTCGCGCCTGGAGACGGTGCCGGTGGGCTTTGTCATGAGCGTCACGCCCCAGATCGCGGACAACGACGAAGTGACGCTGAACGTGCGCCCGACGATTACCCGCATCGTCGGCTACGTGAACGACCCCAATCCGGCCCTGGCCGACGCCAAGGTGGTCAGCCGCGTGCCGGTGATCCAGGCGCGCGAGATCGAATCGATCCTGAAGGTGTACAGCGGCGACGTGTCGGTACTGGGTGGGCTGATGCAGGATTCGATCGACAACGCCAAGGACGCCATCCCCGGCACCGACCGCATTCCCCTGCTGGGGCGCCTGTTCTCGTACCGGAACGAGTCGGTCAACAAGACCGAATTGGTGATCTTCATCCGTCCCGTCGTGGTCAAGAACGCCAGCATCAATGGCGACTACAAGGACTTCCGCTACATCCTGCCCGACGCCGGCGGGAGCGCGGGCCCGGCCTATGGCGAGAGCACGCCGGCAAAGGTGAACTGACATGAGCCTACTGATGCAGGCGCTCAAGAAAGCCGAGCGCGCCAAACAGAACCACCTGCCCGAGGAAGAGCCGACCAAGCCGTCCGAAGCCTTCGACCAGGTGCTGGAGCTGGCGCCCCAGGAGCCGGCGCGCGCGGACGCCTTGAGCCTGGCGCCGATCGACGAAACCGGCCCCGGCGCCGAACTGGAATTCGCCCCGCGCGAGGAGGAAACAGCCGCGCACCTCATCGAGCCGGCCAGCGCGCCGCCCGTCGCGCCAGCGCCCGCCCCGGCAGTGGCTGCGCCGCCCCCGTCGGAACCCGCACAGGGGAGCGCGCCGGAGGCGCCCCCACGGCGTGCGCGCAACGCCCCGCCGCCGCCGCCGCCGCCGCGCGTGCGGCCCAAGCACCGCGCCATGCCCTACCTGACCGCGCGCACCATGCGCCTGGCCGCCCTGGGTGGCGGGGTGCTGATCGTGGCCGGCCTGTTCGGCTACATGTACTGGAACGCCATGTACGGTTCGGGGTCGAGCCGCCATCTGGCGCCGGTGCCCATGCCCGGCCAGAACCTGCCGCCGGGCGTGGGGCCGACCAGCGGCGCCGCCGTCGTCGTGCCGCCCGAACTGGCGGGGGCCGCGCTGCCGCCCGACGCCCTGCCACCGGGGGCGGCCTCGCCAGGCATAGCGGCGGCGCAGCCCTACGCGGCGGTGCCGCCAGCGGCGAGCGCGCCCGCCGCGCCACCTGTCGCTGCAGCGCCTGCACCTGCACCCGCACCTGCACCTGCAGCCAGCCGGTCCGGCCCGCCCGATTCGCGCAGTTCGATGCCGCCGGATATGTACATGCAGGGCCCGCCCGCGCAGGCATCCGGGGGCGCGCCCAGCGTGCCGTCCGGCGCCGTGCTGGGCGCGGCCGACAACGCCAACATCCGCGTGGCGCGCGCCAGCGTGCCCGGGCAAGTCAACCCGGCCCTGCAGACCGGCTTCGCCGCCGTCCAGCAGGGTGACCTGGACGGCGCACGCCAGCAGTACCAGAGCGTGCTGCGCGAGGACGGAAACAACCGCGATGCCCTGCTCGGCCTGGCCTTTGTCTCCGTGCGTGAAGGCCGGCCCGACCAGGCCGGCGCGCTTTACGGTCGCCTGCTGGACATCGACCCGAACGACAGCGACGCCCTGGCGGGCCTGGCCGGCCTGCGCGCGGGCGACCCGGCCCAGCTGGAAAGCCGCCTGCGCCATGCGCTGGAGCGCCATCCCGACTCCGGCGCGCTGCTGTTCGCGCTGGGGAACCTGTACGCGCGCCAGCAGCGCTGGGGCGAGGCGCAGCAGCACTACTTCCGCGCCTACACGGCCGCGCCCACGAACCCGGACTACGCCTTCAACCTGGCCGTGGGCCTGGACCGCCTGAACCAGCCCAAGCTGGCGCTCACCTACTACCAGCGCGCGCTGGAAGCGGCCGGCCCGGTGAATTTCGACCGCGCGGCGGTGACGCAGCGGGTGCGCGAACTGGCCACGCCGCAGGGGCAATAAGCCGATGGCAGAAACCCCCAAGTACCCGCTCGGCAAACTGCTGATCCATAAAGGCGTGATCAGCGAAGACCAGCTGCGCATCGCCCTCATCGAGCAAAAGCGAAGCAACGAGCCGCTCGGCAAATTGCTGGTGTCGCTCGGCTTCGTCACCGAAGCCACTGTGCGCGAAGCGCTGTCGGAGAACCTGAAGACCGAATCGGCCGACCTGGGCAACCTGGTGGTGGACGCCATCGCCTTAAAACTCATCCCGAAGGACGTGGCCAAGCGCTATCGCGTGTTCCCCATCGTGTACGAGCGCCACAACGACAACCTGATCCTGGCGATGGCCGACACCGGCAACCTGGTGGCGCTGGACCAGATCAGCGCCATGCTGGTCAAGGGCATCACCATCGCGCCCGTGCTGGTGAACGAATCGGACATCAACCGGGCGATCGACCAGTACTACGGCTTCGAATTGTCGATCGACGGCATCTTGCACGAGATCGAGACCGGTGAAGTCAACTACGCCGCCATGGCCAGCGCCAGCGACGAATACAGCCAGCCCATGGTGCGTTTGATGGATGCGCTGCTGGCCGACGCGGTGCAGAACGGCGCCTCGGACATCCACTTCGAACCGGAGCAGAGCTTCCTGCGCATCCGCTACCGCATCGACGGCATCCTGCGCCAGATCCGCAGCCTGCACAAATCCTACTGGCCGGCGATGGCGGTGCGCCTGAAGGTGATGAGCCACATGAACATCGCCGAATCGCGCGCGCCGCAGGACGGGCGCATCTCGATCAAGTTCTCCGGCCGCCAGATCGACTTCCGGGCGTCCAGCCAGCCCACCACGCATGGCGAGAACTTCGTGCTGCGCGTGCTGGACCGCGCCAAGGGCCTGGTGCCGCTCGATGGCCTGGGCCTCGGCGAGACGGAGCTGCAGCTGTTGAAACTAATGATCGCCCGTCCGCACGGGGTGATCCTGGTCACCGGCCCCACCGGCAGCGGCAAGACCACCACGCTGTACTCGATCCTCAACCACATCAACACGGAAGCGGTCAACATCATGACGCTGGAGGACCCGGTCGAGTACCCGATGAACATGATCCGCCAGACCTCGATCAACGAATCGGCCAAGATGGGCTTTGCCGACGGCATCCGCTCGATGATGCGCCAGGATCCGGATGTGATCCTGGTGGGCGAGATCCGTGACCGGGAAACCGCCGAGATGGCGTTTTCCGCCGCCATGACCGGCCACCAGGTGTATTCGACCCTGCACACCAATTCCGCCATCGGCTCGGTCTCGCGCCTGCTCGACATCGGCATCCTGCCCGACATCATGGCCGGGAACATCATCGGCATCATCGCCCAGCGCCTGGTGCGGCGCCTGTGCCCCAATTGCCGCGAAGGCAGCGTGGCCGACGACCTCGAGCGCCGCCTGATGGGCCTGGACGCGGACGCCCCGCCCGTGACCATCTACCGCGCGGTCGGCTGCGAACACTGCGCGCGCCAAGGGTATCGTGGCCGCATGGCCATCATGGAGATCCTCAAGGTGACCGGGGAACTGGATGAAGCCATCGCACGGCGCGCCTCCCTGCGCGAGCTGCGCGCCGCCGCCCGCGGCGCCGGTTTTCGCTCGCTGGTGGAC
>JBKHWY010000278.1:0-6234 GCA_046566285.1 Gammaproteobacteria bacterium
GTCCATGGCAAAAAGTTGCAGTCCTTTGAACAGATATGTTCGTTTATCCTGCGCCACCCAATGTTTGGCCGAACGCTCAAACAGCCATTTCAAGGGTTCCGCACCGACCCGCTGACGGGCTTGTGCCGCCGCGCTCTTACTCACGAATCGCGTCTGCGCCGTCGGAATCGCCAAGCCAAGATCATCGAGCACTTCCCCGATCGATTTGTGCCGATACAAGGCCAACGCCACCATCAGCCACACCACCTGCTCCGCAGGTAGCCGACGATGCCGGATACTCGCGGCATCGGTGCTGATCACAGCCTGCTTGACCCAATCGTATGGCAGATGCTCTCCCAGCCTTGCCCAGTCGGGAGACTCGAGGTGATTGGCCAGGAAATGGAGGACATCGTCGAACATCGCGACGAAGGTTAACAGCGATGCTGAACGTTTACAACGGCAAAATAAAAAATGCCGTTCAGTCTTAACTGAACGGCATTACCCGCATGCGGGGCTTTCGTTTTTACTGCCGCCCGCAAGCGCGGGCTGCAGCTTGCAACTTCCAGCTTAGGCCTGCTTGGCAGCGACCTTCTGGGCGGCAGCGGTGAACTGGCTGACAGCGGCGTTCACATTGCTTTCGACAGCCTGGGCAGCTTGCTTGGCGGTCTTGGTGAACTGCTCGTAGCCGGCGTTGGCGTTGCCGATGGTGGCTTTGATGGCGGCCACGACGTTTTCGGTGCCGGCCGGGGCGTTCTTGGTCACTTCATCCACCAGCGAGACCACCTTGCGGTTGGTTTCGGCGATCTGCTCTTCGGCGGCCTTGGAGAATTCAGCCTGGGTACCGGCAGCAATCGAAGCCAGCTGACGGCCGTAGGAAATCGCTTTCTCGGTGGTCGGCTGGGCCTGGGCTGCGGTCAGCGAGAAGAATTCTTGTGCATCCTTGGCGTTCAGCAGTTGCTTGGCAGCGGCCGACGAATCTTCCAGCGTGGCCTTGGCAGCGGTGATGTTCAGCTCTGCCAGGCGCTCGATGCCTTCGAAGGCTTTCGAGGTCAGGGTCGAGAAGATGGCGAATTGCGATTCCAGGTTGGCTTTGGTGGCGTTCGAAAACTGCTCAGGGATTGCAAACATATGGTTCTCCAGGTTGGAAATACGGTTGTTCAAGAATGTTGTGCTATGAACAGATGAAGCAGGTTAGTTTGGTAAGCACTGCACAGGCAAGGGATTGAGCCATTGCGTTGTGCAGCGCAACAAGTCCCATTCTACTGAAATCGACAGGCGAGTCAAGCGCTTTTTGTGCGCTGCAACATGCTCCCGCCGGTGGTTCATTTCCGCTGCTTTGTTTGCAGTTTCCGGCTTTCAATTCGTGATGGAAAGCCGCACAGTTTCATAGGAGAACGGCCTCACCGCGGCGGCATTCTAGCAGCACATGCTAGACTGGCCGCGCGCGTTAGCCATTTTGCAAAGCAATTGCCCGGAGCTGGCGCAAAGCTCAGCACTATCTTGATATAAATCAAACAATGCCCCCTAATAATGTTGCGGTGCGCCAATCAGTTTCGTGGTTTTCGCCGATTCCGGTGTTTTTCGTGCTTCTGTGGAGCACCGGTTTTATTGTCGCCAAGTTCGGCCTGCCGTATGCGCCTCCGCTGACCTTCCTGCTGCTGCGCTGCGCGGGCGCCTTGCTGTTCCTCGTGCCTGCCGTGCTGATCTGGAAGGCGCCCTGGCCGCACGGGCGCATCCGGCACGTGGCCTTCGCCGGCCTGTTGCTGCAGGCCGGCTACCTGGGTGGGGTCTGGTGCGCCATCAAGGTGGGGATGCCGGCCGGGCTGTGCGCCCTGATCGTGGGCATGCAGCCGATCCTGACGGCCGCCTCGGCCGGGCTGATCGGCGAGCGCGTGCGCCCCTTCCAATGGCTGGGCCTGGCTTTCGGGCTGGGCGGCGTCGCACTGGTGGTGTATGCCAAGATCACGCTGGTCGGGCTGTCCGCCGCGGCGGTGGCCTACGCCGTGTTCGCCCTGCTGTCAATTACCGTCGGCACCCTGTACCAGAAGCGCTTCTGCGGCCAGTTCGACCTGCGCACCGGCACCGTGATCCAGTACGGCACCAGCGTGCTGGTCCTGCTGCCGCTGGCCGTGCTGCTGGAAGGCTTAACCCCCGCGTTCGACGCGATCGCCTGGTCGCCGCGTTTCTTTGGCGCGTGGCTGTGGTCGGTGCTGGCGCTGTCCATCGGCGCGATCTTCCTGCTGTTCAAACTGATCCAGCGCAGCGATGCCACCCAGGTCACCAGCCTGCTGTACCTGACCCCGCCCACCACCGCCGTGATGGCCTGGCTGATGTTCGGTGAGTCGTTCAACCTGCTCGGCCTGGCGGGGATGGTGCTGGCCGTGGCCGGGGTGTTCTTCGTGACCAAAAAATAGGGAGAAGCGCCGATGCTGTCCAGTCCAGAGCAGGCCGCCGTGGACGCGGCCATCACGTCGCGCCGCTCGGTGCGCGCCTTCCTGCCCACCCCGGTGCCGCGCGCGGACATCGAAGCGATCCTGGCGGTGGCCGCGCGGGCGCCGTCCGGCACCAATCTCCAGCCGTGGAAAGTAACGGTGCTGACGGGCCAGGCCCGCCAGCGCCTGTCCGAGGCCATCCTGGCTGTGCACAACGATCCGCAGGCGGCGCGCGCGCATGTGGAAGAGTACGCCTACTACCCGCGCCAGTGGACCTCGCCCTTCATCGAGCGGCGCCGCAAGGTGGGCTGGGACCTGTACACGCTGCTGGGCATCACGCGCGAGGACAAGGCGGCCATGCACGCCCAGCATGGGCGCAACTACCGCTTTTTCGATGCGCCCGTGGGCCTGATCTTCACCATCGACCGGGTTCTGGAGCAGGGCTCCTGGCTGGACTACGGCATGTTCCTGCAAAACATCATGATCGCGGCCCGGGCGCGCGGGCTGGACACCTGTCCGCAGGCGGCCTTCACACCCTACCACCGGATCATTGCCGCGCAGCTGGACTTGCCGCCCAACGAGATGGTGGTGTGCGGCATGGCGCTGGGGTTTGCCGACCCTGGCAAAGTTGAAAACACCCTGGCGACCGAGCGCGCCAGCGTGCCCGACTTTGCGCGATTTCTGCCATAAGGGCGTACACTATCAGCGAGGTGAAGCGCTGTGGAAGCGGACGTTGTATGCCAGCAAAACTGCGCTGCCGAAGGTTAAATTCACTTGCGGTTGTGCATCCCTTTGTTACACTCCCCTGGGTTAATACTGTTCGGTTCGAAGGATGTTCAGATGTACAAGCTTGCTCTGGGAACGCTACTTTCCTTTCTGATTGCAGTGTCGCCAATGGACGCGACGGCAAGGACGGTGCACGCGGGCTCGGCTACCAAAGCCACCAAGGCCAAAAAGCACGCGGCATCGAAAGTGCGCGCCAAGCGCGTCATGGCCGGCCCGGTACGCGCAAGCGCCGGCCCGCGCAATGCGCTGGTGCGCCGCACCGTGATGGTCAGGGGCAAGCGCAAGGTCATCTACCAGCGCGTGCTGACCGCCGGCGTGACGGCCGAGGCGGTGGCGCGCAGCTTTGGCGACCGCGCCGGCCTGAACCTGACGCGCGATCCGCTCGCGCTCAAGTCCAACGTCGCCTTCGTGATCGACCAGAACAATGCCGAAGTCCTGTTTGAAAAGAATCCCGACGTGGCGCTGCCGATCGCCTCGATCACCAAGCTGATGACCGGGCTGATCGTCGTGCAGGCCAAACAGGACCTGAACGAAGTGCTGACGATCACCCAGGATGACGTCGACAATCACAAGTTCACCAGCTCGCGCTTGCCGGTGGGCACGCGCATGACGCGCGGCGACCTGCTGCACATCGCGCTGATGAGTTCGGAGAACCGCGCCGCCGCGGCGCTGGGCCGCAATTTCCCGGGTGGGCTGGAAGGCTTCGTGTCGGCCATGAATGCCAAGGCGCAGGAACTGGGCATGACCGATACCCGCTACGTGGATTCGAGCGGCCTGTCCAGCAAGAACGTGGCCAGCGCACGCGACCTGGCCAAGCTGGCCATGGTGGCGTACCAGGAACCGATCCTGCGCGAGTTCTCCACCGATCCGGGCGCGGCCGTGGAGGCGGGCGGACGGCTGGTCAACTACCACAACACCAATTACCTGGTCGCCCTGCCGGACTGGAATATCGGCTTGCAGAAGACCGGCTTCATCAATGAGGCGGGGCGCTGCCTGGTGATGCAGGCTGCGATCGAAGGCCGCAACGTGATCATGGTGTTCCTCGATTCGAAGGGCAAGCAGTCGCGCACGGCCGATGCCGGACGGGTGCGGCGCTGGCTGGAAGCCTTGAAGCCGGCCGGCCTGGGCTAAGCGACCCGGTTCAGCTGCCCGGTTCAGCTGCCCGGGTCAGTTGGTCTACGAATTGGGGGCGGAGTAGCCCAGGGTGGCGGAAATCTGGCGCGCCGTCACCACCAGGTCGTCCAGCCACTCATCCTGCAAGCGGTCCGCCGGCGCCGAGATCGACAGGCCCGCCACCAGCTTGCCCGAATCGTCGTGGATGCCTGCCGCCATGCAGCGCACGCCCAGCTCCAGTTCCTCGTTGTCGCGCGCATAGCCGCGCGAACGCACCAGGCTGAGTTCCCGCTCCAGCTTGGCTAGGTCGGTAATCGAATTCTTGTTGTGCCCTGACAGCCCGGTGCGGGTGGCGTAGGCGCGGATGGCTTTCGGCTCATCCACTGACAGGAACAATTTTCCCGTGGAAGTCAGGTGCAGCGGACCGCGTCCGCCGATGGCACGCACCACCTGCATGCCCGAGCGCTCGGAAAACGCGCGGTCGATGTAGACGATCTCGTCGCCCTGGCGCACCGACAGGTTGACCGTCTGCTGGGTTTTCTTGTGCAGTGCGCGCATGAAATCCACCGCGGCCTCGCGCACCGACAGGCGGCTCTTGACCACATTGCCCAGTTCCAGCAAGCGCATGCCCAGCCGGTAGGTCCCGGGCTCCACGCGATCGACAAAGCGGGTGATCACCATGTCGTTCAGGATCCGGTGCGCCGTCGAGGGGTGCAGGCCGGAGACTTGCGACAATTCCTTCAGGCTGACGGGATCGGTGTAGGTGGCCAACGCATCGAGCAGGGCGACCATGCGTTCGATCACCTGAATCGAGGTTTTCGGCGCTCCAGACTGGAACGAAGCGGGTTCGATTTTCATGATGTGGTTGGTGCGGTGCAGTATGGGACCGCTTCTTTATACCACAATGTGAAAATCTTTGGCAATTTGGGGGCACGGGCAACGAAACTCTTGCTACCTGAAGAGTGCACGGCATAATGGTGTTCTTCATGCAGGAATGGAAACACGATGGAACAGTCTGTCAGCGAATTCAAAAGCAAAAGCGGCTTCAAGCGCATCATTTCGGCGCTGGGGTATTCGATCGAAGGCATCAAGGCGGCCTGGGAGCATGAACATGCGTTCCGCCAGGAGACGCTGCTGTTCGTGATCGGCACGGTGGTGGCGCTGGCCCTGCCGATTTCGGCCTACCAGAAACTGTTCCTAATCTCGGTGCTGGTGTTCGTGCTGATCGTGGAACTCATCAATTCCGCCATCGAAGCCATCGTCGACCGCATCTCGCTGGAACGCCATCCGCTGTCCAAGCGCGCCAAGGATGTCGGCAGTGCGGCGGTGCTGCTGTCCCTGCTGGTGGCGGCCGCCTCCTGGGGCGTGGTGCTGTTCACGCGCTTTTACTAGGCGGGTGCGCGCGGCGCCCGTTCTCAGCGCCCGCATAATCAAATACCAAAGCATTCGTTCACGTCAACGCGCCGCGCCCGTATCCTATGATGCAAAGGAGGCGCCATGGACGCGGAACTGTTATCGAATTTTCACGTGATCATCGTGCCCGGCTTGCACAACAGCGGGCCGGGACACTGGCAAACCCGCTGGCAGGCGGCGTTCCCCGACTTCGTGCGCGTGCAGCAGGACGATTGGGACCATCCCCAGCTGGACGCCTGGGTGCAGCGCCTCGATGAACTGCGCGACAGCGACCCGCGCCCGGCCCTGCTGGTCGCGCACAGCTTCGGCTGCCTCACCAGCGTGACCAGCATCGCACGCAACCCGGACCATGTGGCCGGCGCGCTGCTGGTGGCGCCCGCCCATCCGGACCGCTTCGGCATCACCCGCGTGTTGCCGAGCGACTTCCTGCCGTGCCCGACCACCGTCATCAGCAGCAGCAACGACCCGTGGATGCCCGCGCCGCTGGCGGCCAGCTATGCACGGGCCTGGG
>JBKHWY010000279.1:0-6231 GCA_046566285.1 Gammaproteobacteria bacterium
GCTGGCGTCCGCCTCTCTTGAGAGATTCGCTGATTGCTCGCCTGTACGCGGCCAAACGCCCATCTGCAGCGCGCGAATATACGCAAGCAAGATGTCTGGCGCATGACCAGCAGGAACGTTTTCGGAGCAAGAGCGGTCATGATACGCACTTTACTTGTCGAAAACTTACCTATTTTGTAACTTAGGCCGGCCGTGCACAGTTTTGCAACAGTTGGCGAGCACAACTGGATTTAATGCAATTTTATCATTTCCACTGGTAAAGGGTGATTCCACGCCAATCGTGCGCAGGAGAATCAGGCGTTGGCGCCACCCGGTGTTGCGCCGGGCCACCAGCGCGCCCGCGTCAGGCTCGACAGCAGCGCGTGGAAGGCGCGCCGCCAGCCGTCGCGCTTGCGCTCCAGCAGGTAGCCCAGCACCACCACGGTGGCGAAGGTGGCCGCCATCACCGCGCTGTAGAACCACGGCTGGCGCGGGTCGCCATTGATCAGCGCGGCATAGAACTGCAGCAGCGGCTGGTGGAAGATATACAGCGAGAAGGTGAACGACGCGACCCAGCGGATCGGCCGCTCGGCCAGGCGCAGGGGCGCCGCGAAGCGGTGGGCGATGCCACGGAAGCCCACGAAGTTGGCGGCGATGATCAGCGCCAGCAGGTAGTCGGTGAGGAAATAGCGCGAGAACGCCGCTTCCCGGTGCCAGACCGGGCCGACCAGCTCCTTCAGGGTCGCGCTGGCCCATTCCGACAGCTGGTAATGATGGAACAGGGCGTACAGCGGCCAGGAGGCCAGGAACAGGGCCCAGCACTTCCACTCGGGCAGCCTGGCCAAGGCATCGGAGCGGTGCAGCGCCACGCCCAGCACCCACACCGGGAGCAGCAGCAGGATCTTGGGGCCGACCAGCAGCATCACCCCGGCCGCCAACAGCAGACGGGTGCGGCCCTGGGTGAAGGCAAAGATTCCGAACAGCACGTAGTACCACATCTCGTAGCACAGTGACCAGTACGGCACGTTGGAGAACGACATGATCGATTGCTTCCACCACTCATTGGCGAACATCAGGCTGGTAAGGATGCGCAGCCAGGCCAGGTCATGCGTGGTCTTGCCCTCGTAGAACTGCGGCGCCAGCGATTCACCCACCGCGTCGAGCAGGGGCGCCATCAGCACCACCGGTAACGCCAGCGAATAAAAGCGCGACAGGCGGCTGGACCAGTAGTCGATGGGATTGTTTTCGCGCGCGACGGTGATGTACGAAATGACGTAGCCGGACAGGACAAAGAACACCATCACGGCCGCATGGCCGTGGCCGCTCCAGGACAGGGGCTCGGCAATGATGTTGCGCATGTTGGAGTGGTAGATCACCACCGCCAGCGCGGCCAGGAAACGGGTCAGGTCGAGGTAGATCGAGAATTCTTTTTTCATGGCACAGGCGCCGGGAGTGCCGGCCATTGGGGGAAGCGCAGTACGCACTGCACCCTGGCAGAGCTAATAGATTACTGCAGGAAATCCCGACAATGTTACTGAAAAGAGAACTCGGCAGCAAGGCGCGAGGTTTTTACCACTGAGTCGTCGAACCGCATTGTCACGGCCAACAAGTGACGGGGAAACGCTAAGACGAGAGGGGAAGGTGGCGCGGCTGGCTGGGATCGAACCAGCGACCCTTGGCTTCGGAGGCCAATACTCTATCCACTGAGCTACAGCCGCGCGGGAGGGGGTACTTCGGAAGTGAGGCGAAGGATACAGCCTTTCCGCCAACCCGTCCATGGAAAGTGGCGCCACGCGCCCAATTTGCACTCCAAGTAAGGTTCTTTGGGTCTATAATCGCGGGTTTGGCAGGTATTTGCAGATTGATACCGACCAAGCCGCCGGCAGCTTTTTGAAAATCGTACTAAGGACATCATGAGCGACGCACACAACGAGCACGAATCCGCAATCCGTACACCCAAGCAGCTGGTCGCTGCCGTGGCCGGTTTTTTCCTGATTACCGTCATTGGCATCATTCTGCTCGTTCAGTTTGTGACGACGACCAAACTGGCCGGCGCCGGCACCGACAGCCAGTCCGCTGAAGCCCTGTCCGCCCGCCTGCGTCCGGTCGCCGACGAAGGTTTCGTGTTCAAGGATGCCAACGCACCGAAAGTGCTGCAGGCCGCCGAAGCCGTGTACCAGGCCATCTGCGCCGCCTGCCACGCCACCGGCGCGGCGGGCGCGCCCAAAGTCGGCGACGCCGGCGCCTGGGGTCCCCGTATCGCCCAGGGCTACGATACGCTGGTCAAGCACGCCATCGAAGGCATCCGCGCGATGCCAGCGAAAGGCGGCAACCCTGACCTGGACGATGTGGAAGTCGCCCGCGCCGTGGTCTACATGACCAACCAGTCCGGCGCCAAGTTCAAGGAGCCTGCCGTTCCCGCACCGGCCGCCGCTGCACCGGCCGCCGCCGATGCTGCTGCCGCCCCTGCTGCCGCCGCTCCAGCTGCCGCAGCCGCACCTGCCGCCCCTGCTCCCGCTGCCGCTCCTGCCGCTCCTGCCGCAGCGCCAGCCCCGGCCAAGGTAGCCGCCGATGCCGGCAAGAACCTGTTCGCCAGCGCCTGCACGGCGTGCCACACCCCTGGCGTCGCCGGCGCACCGAAGATCGGCGACAAGGCCGCTTGGGCGCCACGCATCGCGCAAGGCGCCAACGTGCTGTACGAGCACGCGATCAAGGGCTTCCAGGGCAAGGCCGGCATGATGCCTCCGAAGGGCGGCAGCTCGGCCTCGGACGAGGAAGTCAAGGCCGCCGTGGACTACATCGTGGCGTCCTCCAAGTAAGCCGCAGGGCACAGAGAAAACCGCTCCTCGCCGAGCGGTTTTTTTTCGCCCGCACGCCCTGTCACTACCCGACTACCCATGCTGACCCTGATGCTCGCGGCCGCGCTCGGCGCCGCCGAACCTGCCGCCCTCCCATCGCTGCCGCCGGCCCCGCGCGAAACGGCGGCCATGCCCAAGGGAGGCGGGCAAATCATCGTGGAGCGCGCCGCTGCCGGCGCACCGGACCAGCCCAAGGCCGCCAAAGCCGCGCGCGCGCGTCCGGGGCCGGGCGTGCTGACAGACCTGCGCGTGACAGTGGAGGGCAGCGCATCCGGTCCGGTGCCCGTGACAGTCGGCCAGGTATTCGCGCCGGGCGACCTGCGCGCCGGCGACTTGCTGCGCGCCCGTCTCGCCGACGGCGCCGAGCTGCCGCTTCAGGTGGACGTGAAAGCGCGCCATGCGGATGGATCGGTGCGCCATGCCGTGCTGTCGACGCTGTTGCCGGCCCAGGCGGCGGGCAAGACCAGCACCATCGAATTGACCAAGGCGGCCGGCAAGGCGGCGCAGCCTGCGATGGCTGCCGACGCGCTCAAGCGCCTGCTGGGCTCCGGCTTGCGCGCCACGGTGCGGGTGACCATCGGCGCGCGTGACTATTCTCTTGCCGTCGACAAGCTGCTCGCCAGCGGCCGGCCTGCCGTGTGGCTGGACGGGCCGCTGGTGCACGAATGGCTGATTTCCAGCCCGCTGCTGGACGATGCCGGCCGGCCGCATCCGCACCTCGCTGCGCGCATCGCCGTGCGCAGCTATGGCCAGCCGGGCCAGGCGCGCATCGACGTCACGCTGGAGAACGACTGGGCGTTCGAACCGGAACCACAGAACTACCAGTACGATGCGGCCATCTCCGTGGGCGGCAAGACGGCGTTCGAGCGCGCGGGAATGACGCACTACCATCATGCGCGCTGGCGCAAGGTGCTGTGGTGGGGCGCGGCGCCCGAGGTGCAAGTCGAGCACGACAGCGCCTACCTGATCGCCTCGAGGGCGCTGCCGAACTACGACCAGGGCATCGACTTCCCCGAAGCGCGCCTGGCGGCGTTGGCCAGGTCCTGGTCGGCCGCCAACACCCAGCCCATGGGCAATGGCCTGGCCAACGCCGCCATGCCGACGACCGGCGGTCGGCCCGAGCTGGGCCTGCTGCCCGCCTGGGGTGCGACTTACCTGCTGACGATGGATGCACGCGCGCGCACGGCCACGCTGGGCATGGGCGAACTGGCCGGCAGCTGGTCGGCGCACTACCGCGACCGCAAGACCGACCGGCCGGTCTCGGTAGTCGACCATCCCTACATGACCATTTATGGCCAGCGCAGCGACACATTCAATGCGGCCACCAAACAGTTCGAGGCCTTCCCGGCCTGCCCGTCGGTCGCCGCCTGCGCGACGCCGCTGTTGCATGACGCCTCGCACCAGCCGGGTTTCGCCTACCTGCCCTACCTCGTCACCGGCGACTATTTCTACCTGGAGGAGCTGCAGTTCTGGGCCATGTGGAATGCCCTGAACAGCAACCCGGGCTACCGCGAACACGCCAAGGGGCTGGTGAAAAGCGACCAGGTACGCGGCCAGGCCTGGAGCCTGCGCACGCTGGGCGAAGCGGCCTACATCACGCCGGACGCCGATCCCTTGAAGCAGCAGTTCACCACCATGCTGGGCCATAACCTGGCCTGGTACAACGCGCATTACACGTTCGACCCGGCGGCCAACACCCTGGGCGTGCTCACGCACGGCTATGCGCTGGCCTACGCCAACGGTACCGGGATCGCGCCGTGGATGGACGACTTCTTCACGGCGGCGGTGGGCCATGTGGCGGAACTGGGCTTTACAGAAGCGCTGCCGCTGTTGAAATGGAAGGCGCGCTTTGCGATTGCGCGCATGACCGATCCGGACAGCTGCTGGATCGATGCGGCGTCCTACACCTTGACCATCCGCCCCAGCGCCAGCGCGCCGTTCTTTGCCACCCTGGGCCAGGCCTATCGCGCCAGCCATCCGGAAGCCCATACCGCCCTGCCCTGCGGCTCGGCGCAGATGGCCGCGCAGCTGCGCCTGAAAACCGGCGAGATGACGGGCTACGCGTCCAGCGAGGCGGGCTTCCCATCGAATATGCAGCCGGCACTGGCCTTCGCTGCCGACGTGGGCGGGGCCGCCGGCAAGGCCGCCTGGGAGCGCTTCATGCAGCGCAGCGTGCAGCCCGATTACAGCCTCGGCCCGCAGTTCGCCATCGTCCCGCGCGGGCGCTGATTTCGCCCGCCACCGGGGCGTCGGCGTGCGCAATGCACGTCGATCCAGCATGCATATGCGCGCTGGACAAGATTTCTAATCAAAAATTACATTTTAATTCCCCCAAGTTTCCTGAAAGCCACTAAAATGCGGCGTCCATTATGTTATCTGAGCAATATATAGCGCAGGGAAACTGCGTTAGCGCCGCGCTAACTTGCATGCATTTATCGCAAATTTCGGGGAATTTGTAGCTAAAAAGTGCTGATTGTTGGGCAATTAGTGTTGCGTGACGGCGTATTTATTTAACCGGACTTGAGATTTTCCGTGCGGCATGATTTTGAACGCTGTAGTCTTGACGCATGGAAACAAATGTAGCTCTCGGTTAAATCGTTCACATGTTTGTCAGGATGCCCATGCAAACCTCCCACATTGCCAAATACCGCGTCGCTGTGAGCGCCCTGCTCGCGACCCTGATCTCCGCCTGCGGTGGGGGTTCCCATGACGCGTCCACTCAACTGGCCGGCTCGGTCAGCGCCGCCGCACCGGATTCCACGATGTCGGTTCAGACCCAGGGTGGGACCGCCGCCAGGATCGTGCCGCCGTCGACCGTGGCCACCGGAACCGTCGTGCCCACCGCTACGACCGCCGCTGGCATCACCCAGGTCCAGATCCAGAACACCAGCGCCGTCGCCCAGAGCGGCGTACCGGTCACCTTCGGCCAGGTCTTCGCCGTCGGCCACGTGCCCACCGGCGACACCGTGACCGGCCAGCTGGCCAACGGAAGCGCGCTGCCCCTGCAGGTCGACGTGAAAGCGCGCCACCCGGACGGCTCGATCCGTCACGCGATCATCTCGGCCGTGCTGCCGCAGCTGGCGGCCAGCGCCACCGAAACCATCGCGCTGGTGAAGACCGTCGCCACCACCACCGTGTCGGCCGCCGCCGCCGCGCCGACCACCCCGACCGCCTTGCTGAACAACGGCTTCAAGGCGTCGGCCACGATCACCCTGAACGGCGTGCAGTACACCGCATCGGCCGACGCGCTGCTGGCCGGCGGCCGCTACGCGACCTGGCTGTCCGGCCCCATCGTCAACGAATGGCACGTGTCGGCGCCGCTGACCAGCGCATCGGGCACCGCCCACCCGCACCTGACCGCCCGCTTTGCCATTCGCGCGGCCAACGGCGCCGA
>JBKHWY010000280.1:0-6208 GCA_046566285.1 Gammaproteobacteria bacterium
GGAGTTGTCCCCGGCCCGGGACAGCATCACCGGCGACAGGGCGTACGCGAGGCCGCCCAGCAGCCGGCCGAGCCGGTTGCCGAGCTGGCGCCTGCCGAGCCGGTGGTGGCCGTGGCCGCAGAAACGGCCGAAGCGCCTGCCCAGGTTGAAGCAGCACCAGCGCCAGCACCGGCGCCAGCGCCGGTTGCGGCAGCCCCGGCGCCCGTGGCTCCGGCCGCCGACCTGAACGAACTGCTGGGCGCGGCCGGCCTCACCCTCGCCGCGACCGACCCGGCCAAGCTGCGCGCCGCGCAGGAAGCCGCTGCCAGCCAGCCGGCGCCGGTGCGCGTGCGCCGGGAACGCAAGCCATTGCCACCGCCGGTGGATGAGCCGCTGATCCAGGTCGATACGCGCCAGTAAGCCGCGTGCCTCCTCAAGAGCCGCCGCCCGCAAGGGCTGGCGGCTTTTTTTACGCCTCCAGTGGCGCCCGCGCCATTTATAATGCCGGCCGTATGCCGCCTCCTGCCCGCCCCGCCGCCGTTCCCTTGTTCGACGCCTTCCTCTACTGGCTCAAGCTGGGCTTCATCAGCTTCGGCGGCCCGGCCGGGCAGATCGCGCTGATGCATACCGAACTGGTCGAGCGGCGCCGCTGGATCTCGGAGCAGCGCTTCCTGCACGCGCTCAACTACTGCATGCTGCTGCCCGGTCCGGAGGCGACCCAGCTGGCCGTCTACATCGGCTGGCTGATGCACCGCAGCCTGGGCGGCATCGTGGCCGGCGTGCTGTTCGTGCTGCCGTCCCTGCTTATCCTAATTGGGCTGTCGTGGGTCTACATGGCCTATGGCACCCTGCCCCTTGTGGCCGGCCTGCTGTACGGAATCAAGCCGGCGATCGTCGCCATCGTGCTGGCGGCCGCCTGGCGCATCGGCCGGCGCACCCTGCGTAACCCGGCCCTGGCAGCCATCGCCGCCGCGGCCTTCGGCGCCATCGCCCTCTTCAAGGTCGCGTTCCCGCTGGTGGTGCTGGGCGCCGCGCTGGCCGGCGCCGCCGGCGCGCGCGCCGCCCCGCACTGGTTCCGCCTCGGCGCCCAGCACGCCAGCAGCGCCAGCTACGGCCCGGCCCTGATCGACGACGACACGCCGCCGCCCGCGCACGCGGCATTTTCCTGGCGGGGCCTGGCGCGCACCCTGCTCGCCGCCGGGCTGCTGGGCGGCGCCACCTACGCGGCCTTAGTGGCCGGCAGCGGTCACGCCACCGTCTACACCCAGATGAGCTGGTTCTTCACCAAGGCCGCGCTGCTCACCTTCGGCGGCGCCTACGCCGTGCTGCCCTACGTGTTCCAGGGCGGCGTCGAGCACTACGGCTGGCTGAGCGCCACCCAGATGATCGACGGCCTGGCGCTGGGCGAAACCACGCCCGGCCCGCTGATCATGGTGAACGCCTTCGTCGGCTTTGCCGGCGGCTGGAACCATGCGGCCGCGGCCCCGGCGGCGGCCGGCGTCCTGGGCGCGTGCGTAGCCACCTTCTTCACCTTCCTGCCCTCGTTCGTGTTCATCCTGGCCGGTGGCCCGCTGGTCGAGTCCACCCGGGGCAACCTGCGCATGACGGCGCCGCTGACGGCCATCTCGGCGGCGGTGGTCGGCGTGATCGTCAGCCTGGCGGTGTTTTTTGGCGAGCACGTGTTCGTGCACGCCGGCCGGCCCGACTGGGCCGCGCTGGCCATCGGCGCGGTCGCTGCCCTGGCCCTGTTGCGCTACCAGGTCGGCACCATCAAATTGATCGCCGCCTGTGCCATCGCAGGGCTCGTGCTATCGTACTGGCATGGCTGAAAAAACCATCTTGTTCGGCTACGCCCGCTCGCCGGCGCCCGCCATTCCCACCGTGCTCGAATCGCCCACCGGCGCGCTGGCCGATGCGCTTGCGCGTCCGCTGCATGACCTGCGCATCTCCGTCACCGACCGCTGCAACTTCCGCTGCGTGTACTGCATGCCGAAGGAAGTGTTCGACAAGGATTACCGCTACCTGCCGCACGGAGCGCTGCTGTCGTTCGAAGAGATCACCCGGCTGGCGCGCCTGTTCGTGGCGCACGGCGTGGAAAAACTTCGCCTGACCGGGGGCGAACCGCTGCTGCGCAAGGACCTCGAACGCCTGGTGGCGATGCTGGCCGAACTGCGCACGCCCTCCGGCGCCAAGCTCGACCTGACCCTGACCACCAACGGTTCCCTGCTGGCGCGCAAGGCCCAGAGCCTGCGCGATGCGGGCCTGGACCGCGTCACCGTCTCGCTGGACGCGCTCGACGACGCCGTGTTCAAGCGCATGAACGACGTGGACTTCGCGGTCGCCGACGTGCTGGCCGGGATCGACGCGGCCCACGCCGCGGGCCTCGGTCCTGTGAAGGTGAACATGGTCGTCAAGGCCGGCCTGAACGACGACCAGATCCTGCCGATGGCGCGCTACTTCCGCCGCACGCCGGCGATCCTGCGCTTCATCGAATACATGGACGTGGGCGCGTCCAACGGCTGGAACCTGTCCGAGGTGGTGCCGTCCAGCGAAGTGGTGCGGCGCATCGCCACCGAACTGCCGCTGGCGCCGGTGGCGCCCAACTACAGCGGCGAGACCGCCGCGCGCTGGCGCTACCTCGACGGCCAGGGCGAGGTGGGCATGATCTCCAGCGTCACCCAGGCGTTCTGCCGCGACTGCTCGCGCGCACGCCTGTCCACCGAGGGCAAGCTGTTCACCTGCCTGTTCGCCACGCGCGGGCACGACCTGCGCGCCCTGCTGCGCGAAGGGCGTACTGACGCCGAGATCTCCAGCGCGCTGGCGCAACTGTGGCGCATGCGCGCCGACCGCTACTCCGAAACGCGCACCATCAACACGGCGGGCCTTTCGCAGCGCGAGCGCAAGGTCGAAATGTCGTATATCGGCGGCTGATGGACCCGGCAGCGATCACGGGAATGGTGCTGGCAGGCGGGCGTGGCAGCCGCATGGGCCACGTCGACAAGGGGTTGCAGCTGCTGCGCGGCGAACCGATGGCCGCGCACGTGCTGCGCCGCCTGGCGCCGCAAGTGGGCCACATCGCCATCAACGCCAACCGCAACCAGGACGCCTATTGCGCGCTGGGCGCCCCGGTCTGGCCGGACGAGCTGCCCGGCTTCGCGGGTCCCCTGGCCGGACTGGCCACGGGCCTGCGCCGCTGCGCCACGCCGCTGCTGCTCACCGTCCCCTGCGACAGCCCCTTCCTGCCGCTCGACCTGGCCACCCGTCTGTCCACCGCCCTGGCCCTGCACGGCGCCGACCTGGCCGTGGCCGAGACCGTCGAACCCGCCGAACCCGCCCCCGGCGAGGCGCCGCGCGTGCAGCTTCAGCCCGTGTTCGCCCTGGTACGGCGCAGCGCCCTGCCCCAGCTGTCGGCCTACCTGGCCACGGGCGGGCGGCGCATGGACGGCTGGTATGGCGCCGTCCGCGTCGTGCGCGTGCGCTTCGAGGACAGCACCTTTTTTCGCAACATCAATACCCCGCAAGAGCTCGCAGAGCACGACACTTCGCCATGACCGCACCCACCCTGCACCACCTGGCCAGCTGCCTGTCCGGATACGATCCCGAGGCCCTGTCCGTGCACGACGCCCAGCGCATCATTCGTGAGTTCATCACGCCCGTGGGCGCCATCGAGCAGGTGGCCCTGCGCGCCGCGCTCGACCGCGTGCTGGCGCAGGACATCATCTCGCCCATCAGCGTGCCCGCGCACGACAACTCCGCCATGGACGGCTACGCCCTGCATGGCGCCGACCTGCCCGCCGAAGGCGAAGCGCAACTGGCGCTGGTGGGCAGCGCGTACGCGGGCCGGCCGTGCGGCGTCGCCGTGCAGCGCGGCCAGTGCGTGCGCATCATGACGGGCGCCGTGCTGCCGGCCGGTTGCGACAGCGTCATTCCGCAGGAGCTGGTGGACGCGGCCAGCGCCACCCACGTCAAGGTCGGCGCCGGCCGCATCCGCGCGGGCGACAATGTGCGCCTGGCCGGCGAAGACCTGATGGCCGGCAGCGCGGCGCTCCAGCAAGGACGGCTGCTGCGTCCCGCCGACCTGGGCCTGCTGGCCTCCCTGGGCCTGGCCGAAGTCCCGGTGCGGCGGCGTCCGCGGGTGGCGTTCTTCTCGACCGGGGACGAGCTGCGCTCCATCGGCCAGGCGCTGGACGCGGGCAGCGTCTACGACAGCAACCGCTACACGCTGTACGGCATGCTGACCCGGCTCGGCTGCGACCTGATCGACATGGGCGTGGTGCCGGACCAGCCGGAGGCGCTGGAAGCGGCCCTGCGCAGCGCCTGCGAAAACGCCGATGCGGTGGTGACGTCCGGCGGCGTGTCGGTGGGCGCGGCCGACTACACGCGCGCGATCATGGCGCGCCTGGGCGAGGTGGCATTCTGGAAGCTGGCCATGCGCCCCGGCCGGCCGCTGGCGTTCGGGCGCATTGCCTCCAACGGGCGCAGCGCCATCCTGTTCGGCCTGCCCGGCAACCCGGTGGCGACCATGGTGTCGTTCTACTTTTTCGCGCGCGACGCCCTGCTGCGCATGATGGGCGCCCAGGCTCCGCTGGTGCGTGTGCGTGCCCGCGCCGGCGCGCCGATCCGCAAGAAGCCCGGCCGCACCGAATACCAGCGCGGCATCCTGGACAGGGGCCCGGACGGCCAGCCGACCGTGCGCATCACCGGCGCGCAGGGCTCGGGCATCTTGAGTTCGATGACGCAAGCGAACTGCATGGTGGTGCTGGACGAGGCGCAGGGCGATGTGGCCGCCGGTGACCAAGTCGATGTCGTGATTTTTGAAGGTTTGGCGTAAAACTGTTGTATTTGGCTGAAGGGTTTAACATTCCATCCAGCAATATACAGCTACGCAAGAGTCCGGCTTCGTAGAAAAATCATCGACTTATCGATCTTTATTGCAATAATTACATCAGCACAATTGACATTCCGACAGGCGAGGATTTCCGCGTGTATTGATACGATGGGGCTTCCACCACCCACCGTGCCTCGCCATGAAACCCGTCGCTCCACTTGTTTCGCTCATCCTCGCCACCTGGCGGCGCTGTGCGCTGCTCGGGGCAGCCGGTGCGGCCATGCTGGCCGGACCGACCGCCGCCCTCGCCCGACCCGCGCCGGGCAGCGCCGTGCGCGCGCTCGACAACTGCAGCTGGGACCATCCCGGCCAGCAGCCCTTCATGGGCGACGTGGTCAAGGCCGTGGACCGCTACCGCGACATCCCGGCCGCGGTGCGCGCACGCCTAAAGGAGCGCATGCAGGCGCGCGACTTCGACGAATTCGTCTCCATCGAGCGCGATTCCATCAGTGGCAAGGCCGACTACGAGCCGGGCATCCGCGACATGCACTTCGGTGGAGGACGCGTCTGCAAGACCGTCACGCGCGCCAACTGGACCAGCCAGATGCGCGAGCGCGGCCTGGTCTACTGTGAACAGAACCAGTGCATCCTGGTGCCGACCGTATGCCGCAACGTCAGCCGCATCACCAGGCGTCCGGTGGCCTATGCGCCGCCGCCCGAAGGCGGCGCTCCGCCCGCCGCGCCGCCCGAGGGCGGCGGCTATGCCAGCGTCGGCTGGCTGATGGTGCAGGCGCGCGCCGTGCAGGAACCCGGCTGGATCGTCCCGCGCGGCGGCGGCACCGTGCTGCCGCCCACCTTCTTCATGCCGCCCTTCAGCGGTGGACCGAGCTGGGTGCCGGAGAGCGGGATTCCGGTACCGGTGCCGGAAGCGCCCAGCTGGCTGATGATGGGTGCGGGCGCCTTGCTGGTTGCCGTGCTGGCGCACCGGCGCCGCCGCAACCGGGGCGCGCGGCGGACCTAGACTATTGATCTGGCTCGTCGGCCTCTAGCTCGGCGGCCGCGCCCAGCATGCGCTCGGCGGCCCCCGGCGGCAGCGCCTCCACCGACTTGAGCTTGCGCGCCATCTGGCGGCTGCGCACCTGCGCGCTTTCGATATTGCGCGCGGCCTTTTCCAGCGTCAGTTTGGTTTGCGTGAGGACGTCGCCGAACTTGGTGAACTCGGTCTTGACCGCGCCCAGCACCTGCCACACCTCGGACGAGCGCTTCTCCAGCGCCAGGGTGCGAAAGCCCATCTGCAGGCTCGATAGCAGCGCCGTCAAGGTGGACGGCCCGGCGATCGCCACCCGCAGGGAGCGCTGCAGTTCATCGGCCAGGCCCGGGCGCCGCATCACTTCCGCGTAC
>JBKHWY010000281.1:0-6207 GCA_046566285.1 Gammaproteobacteria bacterium
CGTGGATTCCTTTCGTCGGCTCGGTGGTGGGCTGCATCATGGTGGTGATGGTGGCCACCACCGATGCGCCGGGCAACCCGCTGATCGGCTACGGCGCCATCGGCGTGTTCGTGGCCGTGCGCCTGCTCGACGACTTCGTCTTCATGCCGCTGACGCTGGGCCGCAGCCTGAAGATCCATCCTTTGATGACGGTGCTGATGATCTTCATCGGCGGCGCCGTGGCCGGCGTGGCCGGGCTGATGCTGGTGCTGCCGCTCCTGGGCGTGGTAATGGTGGTGGGCGACACGCTGGGACGGCTGATCACCAACCCGCGCCTGCGCGCCCGGCACCGCAATGCGATGGCGCTGCGGGCCAAGCAGGCCGCCGTGGACCTGGATGTGTAGGCCACTGCGTGCGGCCGCGCTGGCCGGGTGCATCGCATGCGCCCAGGCGGCAGCGTACGAATACGAAAACGCGGTGCCGCTGGCCATTACGGCCGACCTGGCGCAGGTGCACGTGGAGGCGATCTCGGTGCGGCTGGACGCTCGCCAGGTCGACGTGGCCACCCAGCTGCGCAATAGCGACCAGCGCGCCGCCCGCGCCGACTTCTTTGCACGCACGCCCATTGCAGGCTCGCTGGGCGTGGCCGAAGACCATGCGGACAAGCGCTTTGCCGAGCTGAAGGCGTCGGTGGACGGGCGCCCCATCAAGCTGCGCCGCACGCGCCAGCGCTTCGCTCCCGGCCCGATGCAGGCGCATACTTACCGGTGGCGGGCCATGGTGCCGGCCGAGCGCACCATCACCCACCAGCTCAGCTACAGCGCGCTGCCGCAATTCAGCCTGGAAGCGCTGGCGTCGGACAGCATGACCCGCCTGATCCAGTCCCATTGCGGCGACCCGGCCCGGATACGCGCCGCGCTGGCGGTGGCCGGCAACGAAGAGCAGTACGTGATCGCCGAACGCTATGTCGTGCCGGTTGCGTACATGTTCATGCGCACCGTCAGCGTGCGCGTGACCCAGCCCCCGCGCAACTGGCTGCAGGCGCGGCCGAAAGCCATCCTTGTGTGTGGGCTGGCCGAAGCCGGATCAACCCTGCAGCTGGCCGGCCAGATCGAGCAGGCGGCCGACAGCCTCGATGTGCTGGTGATCTCGGCGCCCGGGGCGGACGACGCACCTTGAGCGCCCGCCGCGTCAGTGCACGCCCATCTGCTTGAGCAAGGTGAGGTTATCCTCCAGGTGCCAGTTCTCGGCGATGCGCCCATCCTGCACGCGGTACAGGTCGAACGCATGGAAGTCGATGGGCTGGCCCTTGCCCTGCACGTCGCCGAAGCGGCCGGTGAAGCGGCCCTTGAAATGCAGGCGCAGGCTGACGCGGTCACCGGCCACCACCATGTCCTCGATCTCCGCCCTCAGGTCCGGCACGGCCGCGCGGAACGCCTGGGACGCCTGCAGCGGGCCTTCCACCCCCTGCGCCCGCCCCGGCGGCAGGGTGCGGTCGATGAAGTCCGGCGCCAGCGCGGCCCTGGCCAGCGCCGGGTCGCCGCTGTTCCAGAAGGCGGCGTAGCGGCGCGCCGCCCGCACCTGCGCGGCGCCGGCTTGGACATCGCCGGCGAGATGGCGGGGAACCGGCAGCGGATCGGCGCCAGTGGGTGCGGCGCCGGCGGCAGCACTGGCGAACGCGAGGCCAAGCATCAGGTGTCTCATGGTTTCTCCTGGTTGAGTTCAATGGCGCCAGTGTGCAGCTGCCAGCGCGCCTTGAGAATCAGTCCGGGCCTTGATGGATCTTCTCGTACAATTTGAAGATGACCGACCGCATCTCCGATCTGCAGCTGTTCGTGGACGCCGCCCAGCTGGGCAGCCTGAGCGCGGCCGGGCGCAAGCATGGCCTGTCGCCGGCGGCCGCCAGCGCCTGCATCCTGCGCATGGAAGCGGCGCTGGGCACGCGCCTGTTCCACCGCACCACCCGCCAGTTAAGGCTCACGCCCGAAGGCGAGCTGTATCGCCAGCACTGCCGCCAGGCCCTCGCTGCGCTGGCCGAGGGCAGCGCCAGCCTGCAGGCCGGGATGGATGAAGTGCGCGGCCGGGTGCGGCTGTCGGCGCCGTCGGACCTGGGCCGCACGCTGCTGCTTGGGATGCTGGCCGAGTTCCAGGCCGCCCATCCCCAGCTGGAGCTTTGCCTGTCCCTGTCCGACGTCACGGCCAACCTGGTGGGCGAAGAAATCGACCTGGCCGTGCGCTATGGCGAGCCGGCCGACAGCACGCTGGTGGCGCGTCGCCTGGCGGGCAACCGCCGCGTCGTGTGCGCGTCGCCCGACCTGCTGGCGCGCACCGGCACGCCCGCTCACCCGCGCGAGCTGGCCGCGCTGCCGGCGCTGGTGCTGGTCACGGGCGCCGGACCGCTGCACGAATGGCGCTACCGCGAGGGCGGCGAACGCACCTCGGTGCGTGTTCACGGCCGCCACGAGACCAATGACGGCGAAGTGCTGCGCCGCTGGGCCCGGCACGGCCTGGGCTTTGCGTACAAGTCCGCGCTGGATGTGATGGAAGACCTGGACGCGGGGCGGCTGGTGACGGTGCTCGACGCCTATTTTGTCGACGAGGCGCCGCTGCACCTGCTGTACCACCGCGCCGCCGTGCAGCCGCCACGCCTGCGCAAGCTGATCGACTTCCTGGTGGCGCGCTTCCAGGCGTTTGAATGAACAACGCTCGTATTCTATTCCCGACCGACGTCGTTTATGGCAGCGAGAACGGCACCAGCACGTCGATCAGCTTGCCGTTGCCCAGCTGGCCTTCCTGGTTGCGGCCCCACGCCCACAGCGTGCCGTCGGCCTGCATGCCCATGCTGTGCTGGCGTCCGGCGGCGATGCCCGTCCAGGTAGTCGCCTTGCCGACCTTGACCGGCTGCGACGCGTCGAACAGGTCGCCCGAACCCACCTGGCCGTTGCCGTTCTGGCCCCAGGCCCACAGCGTGCCATCCTTGCGGATCGCCAGCGAATGGGCGCCGCCGGCGGCGATGCTGGCCCAGTCGATATCCAGGCCCGACTGCATCGGCACGTTGACATCGTCTACCGATTCGGAGGCCAGCTGGCCGGAAGCATTCGAGCCCCAGGTGAACAGGGCGCCGTCGGCGCGGATGGCCATGCTGTGCGCGCCGCCCGCGGCGATCGCGATCCACGATGCGGTGACGCTGGCGCCGATGCGGGTCGGCGCGTTCACGTCCACGGCGGTGCCGTTGCCGACCTGGCCGCTGGCATTGCCGCCCCATGCCCACAAGGTGCCGTCGCTGCGGCGCGCGAGCGAATGGGTGTCGCCGGCGGAGACATCCTTCCAGGTCTTGACGTCGCCGATCTTGGTGGGCGCCAGGCGGTCGATGGTGCTGCCGTCGCCCAGCTGGCCGTTGAAGTTGCGGCCCCAGGCCCACAGCGTGCCGTCCGAGCGCACGCCCAGCGTGTGCGCTTCGCCGGCCGCCACCGCGACCCAGTTGTTGGTGGTGCCGATCTTCACGGGCGCGGCGCGGTCGATGGTGGTGCCGTCGCCCAGCTGGCCGTTCTGGTTGAAGCCCCAGGCCCACAGGCTGCCGTCGGCGCGCAGGGCGACGGTGTGATAGCGCCCGGCCGAGACCACCGTGTAGTTGGTGGCGCTGCCCACCACGGTGGGTTGCGGCTTGTCGGCGGTGGTGCCGTCGCCGACCTGGCCGGAGCGGTTCAATCCAAAGGCCCAGAGGGTGCCATCGGCCTTGCGCGCCACCGAGTGGGCGCCGCCCCCGGCCATGCCGGTCCAGGGCGCCTTGACGGTCAGGGGCGCGCTGCCGCTGACGTTGCCGACCTTGGCGATGACAGTCTCGTTGCCGGCCGCCTTGCCGGTGGCCACGCCGGTGCTGGCGATGATGGTGGCGTTGGCGCCGGCCACCGACCAGACCACGTCGGTCTTGAGCTCGGCGGTCTTGCCGTCCGAGTAGGTGCCGGTGGCGGTGAACTGGCGGGTGGTGCCGACGGCGACGACCGCGTTCGGCGGGCCGACGGCGATCGAGACCAGGGTCGGCGTGGTGGGGGTCGGTGTCGAACTCTTGCTGTCGCCGCCACCGCCACCGCCGCAGGCGGACAGCAGCGCCAGCATGGCCAGCAGCAGCAGGTAGAAGAATGAATGCGGGCGCGAATGTGGTTGATGAGTCATGACGGGTGTCCGGACAAAAGGGGCATCGTCACAGTGTAGGGCGAGCAGGCGCGCGCCGATCGGAGGAACAGGCGGGGGTTTAGGGGCCAGATGGGCGTTTCGGAACGGTCAGGCGGTCTTGCTGCGCGGCCGGTGCACGCGCCATCCCAGCAAGCCCAGGCCGCCCAGCAGCATCAGGCAGGTGGACGGTTCTGGCACGGCGGCGATCGGGTCCAGGCGGACCGCCATGCACTCGTTTTGCCAGCAGCCGAGTGCGGCAATCTGCTGACCTTCGTTGATTCCCACTGCATCGTAAATCCTCCACCCTGCGGGCAGATCGGTCAGGCTGTTCAGATCGTAGATCTGGCCGTTGTCGTACAGGAACCCATGTACACCGCTCGCGCCGGAGAAATTGCCCACCACCTGGCCCTGCTCATTGATATCGTTCGCCGAGCTCAGCGCCATCGCGCCAAAGCCGCCCAGCGTGCCCAGATCGGTCATCACGCCATCCCTGTACAGGAATGCATGCTCGACATTGAACCAGCCGGTACTGTCCGCGGTGGTGGCCCGCCCGACCACCCAGCCACGGTCGTTGAGTGCCGTCGGCGTGCTGTCCGGGCCCCCAAAGGTGCCGATCTCCTGCATCGTTCCATTGCTGAGCAGGAAGCCATGCATTTGGAAGGTGGCTGCGCCTGGAACGGACGCCTGGTAGCGGCCAATGATCTGGCCACGGTCGTTGATGTCCTCGGCGCTGCTGAGGCGGTCGGCGGGCTGGCCGGCGATCAGTTGCGGCCCGCCGGCGCCGAATGTCAGCGCCCGCCCGCTGTAAAGGGTGTTCAGGTCGGTCATCCCGGCGCCGACGATGACGCCGGCATTGTTGATGCCGTAGGCAACGCTGGTCAGCTGCGGACCCAGGGTGCCGAGCGCCGTCATGCCGGCTTGGCGGTCGTACCGGAAGGCTTCGTTGGTCATGGTCCCGTACTCGTACAAGGCCCGGTCGGAGTAGCCGACCACGGTGCCGCTGTCATTGATGTCGTAGGCGGTCGACGTCGAGCCTCCCGGCAGCGTACCCAAGCCGGGCTGGTAGTTGATCCAGGCATGCGGTTCGTATCCGAACGGCGAGTAAGTGCCCACCGTGACGCCGCTATTGTTGATGGCGTAGGGCACGCTGCTCTGGGTACCCAGCGGGGTCATGGTGAAACGCGGCGCGGCGCTGGCAGCGCCGGTTGCCAAGGGCAAGGCGAGCACGACCCCAAGCAGGCGGGCCAGGACGGGACGAGCGAGTGACATGGAAGACTCCTAGGCCTACGCGAGACGTAAACACCAACTGGACACCATCCGTGTATTAGATGGCAATCGTGTTGTTGTTGCAAGCGCCTTGTGTATCGTGCGCCACGACCGGCCTAGCGGACCTTGCCTTTCACTGCCGGCTTGGGCTTCGGCTTGGTCTTGATGGTCGAGAGGATCGACGGGCGCACCGTGCCTTCCGGGGCGATGAAGGGCGCGCTTGCAGCTGCTGCGGCCGGCGCGCGCTTGCCGCGCGGGGCGGACTGGTACTTGTCCGCCGTGACCACCGGTCCGAACGCCTTCTGCTTGCGCCCCGCCGTGTCCGTGCCGGTCTCCTCGGATGGATGCCAGGCCGGCACCAGGTGACGCTCGCCGTTGCCGATCAAATCCGCGCGGCCCATCTTGGTGAGCGTCTCGCGCAGGATCGGCCAGTTGGCCGGGTCCTGGTACCGCAGGAAGGCCTTGTGCGCCTTGCGGATCTTGCCGCTGCGCGCCGTCTCGACCACTTCGGAATCCTCCGTCACCTTCTTGAGCGGATTCTTGCGCGAGTGGTACATGGTGGTAGCCATGGCCATCGGCGTAGGCATGAAGGTCTGCACCTGGTCGAGCTTGAAGTTGTTCTTCTTCAGCCACAGGGCCAGGTTCAGCATGTCCTCGTCGGTCGTGCCGGGGTGGGCGGCGATGAAGTAAGGGATCAGGTACTGCTTCTTGCCCGCTTCGGCCGAGAAGCGGTCGAACATCTCCTTGAAGGCGTCGTAGGTGCCGATCCCGGGCTTCATCATTTTCGAC
>JBKHWY010000282.1:0-6186 GCA_046566285.1 Gammaproteobacteria bacterium
AGGTTCTGGCCTTCGCCAGAACGACGGTGTTGAGTGCGGGGTGAACGCATACAGGTGCATCGTCAGCGTCTACTCAGGCAACAGGCATAAAAAAAACCGGCCCGCAGGCCGGTTCTTCATTTCAGCACCATCTCGATCACTTCAGCTCGTCATTGAGCAGCTTGAGGATCTTGGCGCCGGTCGCCGAGGTTTCCGGCTTGCCGTCATTGGTCTGCACCGTCACCTGGCTGCTGGAGGCGCCCTGCGCGGCCTTGACCAGTACGCGGTAGCGCTGGGCTTCCTTGTCCTTGTCGCTCGAGCCAAAGCTGAACAGCTTGCTGAAGAAGCCCTTGGTCGCGCCGACCGCATCCGGATCGACGTAGCGCACGAAGTAGATGCCCTGCACGCGGTCGCGGTCTTCCACGGTGAAGCCGACGCGGTCCAGCGCGAGACCGACACGGCGCCAGGCGCGGTCGAAGCCTTCGTCGACTTCCACGTAGCTGCCTTCGGCCGCATTGACCAGCTTGGCGTGCTGCGGGCCGACCGGCGAATTCTCCACCGCGGTCTCGGCATTCTTCACCGCCGTCTTGTCGTCGGACACGCCCTGCAGGCGCGCCATCAGGCGGGCCAGGAACAGCGCTTCCAGGTCCGGATCGTTGTGGCGGTTGGTCCAGGTGGTGCTCTCGTTCTGCGGACCTTGCACGACCTCTTCCGCACCGCGATGGCTGATGTAGATCTCGGTGCCGCCGGTAGCGGTGCGCTCCAGGCGGGTGCGGTACTTGTCACGCTCGCCCGTCGAGTACAGCGAATCGAACACGCGGCCGATGGTGCGGCGGATCAGGTCTTGCGGGATCTTGGCGCGGTTTTCCACCCAGTCGGTTTCCATCACGCCGGCCGTCGGCGTTTCGCTGGCGATCGGCAGACCGGAATCGGCCCAGAACTGCTTAATCACGGGCCAGAGCTGCTCGGGCGTCTGGTTGACCACCAGCCAGCGGTGGTTGCCGGCGCGCTCGATATGGATGGCGTCGGTGTTGACCGGGCCGATGGCGCTGGCCGACGGCGCGATGCCCGGCGCAGCCTGCTGGTTGTTGCGGCTCTGGAACGCCGACGCGGTAGCCACGCCCCGGCCTTCCGGCACGGCGTAGCGGTTGTCCTTCTGCAGCTGGGTCAGGTCCGGTGGAATGTCCAGCGGCGGGGCTTTCTTGGCCGAGCGGTAGTCGACCTTGTCCTGCTCGATCACCGAATTGATCATGCCGCAGCCGGTGAGGCTGACCATCAGGGCCGACAGCACGAGGCTGCGGGTGACGGCCGGCGAACTCGCCAGGGCCGCTTTGTTTGTCTTGCGAATAGTCATGTCGTAACGGGGTGAGAGGCTAAAAGCGACGGGTGTCGTACGTCTGCGGCTCAGGCCTGGCCAAGAAGGCCGGCCTCGACCAGGGCGCCGCGCACGCTGGCGTGGAATTCCTCGCCCAGGGGCGCCAGCGGCAGGCGGATGCCTTCCGGGATCAGGCCCATCTGGTTGAGCGCCCACTTGACCGGCACCGGATTCGGTTCGACGAACAGTTTCTGGTGCAGCGGCAGAACCTTGTTATTGATTTCAATGGCGCGTGCGATGTCGCCGGACATTGCCGCGGCGCACAGCTCGTGCATGGCGCGCGGCGCCACGTTGGCCGTCACCGAAATGTTGCCGGCCGCGCCGCAGAACATCAGCGCCATCGCGGTCGGATCGTCGCCGGAATACACGGCGAAGCTCTTCGGCACCATCTTCAGCAGTTCAGTGCCACGACCGATGTTGCCGGTGGCGTCCTTGATGCCGACGATGTTGGGAATCTCGGCCAGACGCGCGACGGTTTCGTTGGACATGTCGGCCACGGTACGGCCCGGCACGTTGTACAGGATGATCGGCAGGTCGACCGCTTCGGCGATCGCCTTGAAGTGGCGGTACATGCCTTCCTGGGTAGGACGGTTGTAGTACGGGACCACCATCAGCGCCGCATCGGCGCCGACTTCCTTGGCGCACTCGGTCAGCTTGATGGCCTCAAGCGTGGAGTTGCCGCCGGTACCGGCAATGATCGGGATGCGTCCCTTGGCATGCTCGACGGTCAGGCGGATCAGTTCGCAGTGTTCTTCCACGTTGACCGTGGCCGATTCACCCGTGGTGCCCACGATGACGATGCCATCGGTGCCTTCGGCGATGTGCCAGTCGATCAGCTTGCGCAAGCCTGGCAGGTCCAGACTTCCATCTGCATGCATCGGCGTGACGATTGCTACTATGCTGCCCTTGATCATATATCGGTAACTAAGGTGGTCAGTAAAAGCCTGATTGTAGCGGATAGCCCGCCGGAATGGTTCATTGTTGTCCAGTTTCGCGTGGGACAGGAGCGTCCAATCGGGCAGCTTCAGGATGAAAGGCCGCGCCAACGGCAGCGATACGCTGCACCCGCGCCTGCTTCGGAGCGGCGATCACTCCAGCTTCATACGCCAGCACACGCAAACCGGCGCTGGCCGCATGATGCAGCAACTCGCCCTCGTCCAGCAAAAATAGCGGATTGGACGGCTTGCCGTAAGCCTCGTTACCTTTTGCAAAGGTTTCGTAGATCAGCAAGCCATCCGGCCGCAGGCTGGCCAACAGTTCGTCCATCAAGGGCCGGTGCAGGTAGTTGGTCACGACGATGGCGGCAAAGCGTCCGCGTGCGAAGGGCCATGGCAGCGCGGCATCTTCCAGGTCATGCTGCATGACGGTGATGCCCTGCCCTTGCGCGGCGTCCAGCGCCACGCTGTCGCGGTCCACCGCCAGCACCGGGTGGCCCAGCGCGGCGAAGTGGCGCGCATGGCGACCGCTGCCGCAGGCCAGGTCGAGCACTTCGCCGGGCGGCGCCAGCGGCGCCCAGCGCTGCACCCAGCTTGACGCCGCCGCGATCACGTGTACGACAGGCCCATCGCTTCGCGCACGTCGCGCATGGTTTCCTGCGCGACCTTGCGGGCGGTTTCGCACCCGTCGGCCACGATAGCGCGCACCAAGGATGGATCGTCCAGGTACTGCTGGGCGCGCTCGCGCATCGGTTCCTGCTCGCGGATCACGCCGTCGATCACCGGCTGCTTGCATTCGATGCAGCCGATGCCGGCGCTGGTGCAGCCCTGCACCACCCATTGTTTGGTCGGCTCGTCCGAATACACCTTGTGCAGCTGCCACACGGGGCACTTGGCCGGGTCGCCCGGATCGGTGCGCCGCACGCGCGCCGGATCGGTCGGCATGGTGCGCACCTTCTTCGTGATCGAATCGCGGTCTTCACGCAGCGAGATGGTGTTGCCGTAGCTCTTGCTCATCTTGCGGCCGTCCAGGCCGGGCAGGCGTGAGTCTTCCGTCAGCTTGGCTTGCGGCTCGACCAAGATCAGCTTGCGGCTGCCTTCCAGGTAGCCGAACAGGCGCTCGCGGTCGCCCATCGACAGGCTGGCGGCATCGTCCAGCATGGCTTGCGCCTGCAGCAGCGCGTCGGCCTTGCCTTCCTGCTGGTATTCGGTGCGCAGTTCCAGGTACAGCTTGGCGCGCTTGCTGCCCAGCTTCTTGACCGCTTCCATGGCCTTTTCCTCGAAGCCCGGCTCCTTGCCGTACATGTGGTTAAAGCGCCGGGCGATCTCGCGCATCATCTCGATGTGCGGCACCTGGTCTTCGCCCACCGGCACTTCGGTGGCGCGGTAGATCAGCACGTCGGCGGCCTGCAGCAGCGGGTAGCCCAGGAAGCCGTAGGTGTGCAGGTCCTTGTGCGTGATGTTCTCGATCTGGTCCTTGTAGGTGGGCACGCGCTCGAGCCAGCCCAGCGGGGTGCACATCGACAGCAGCAGGTGCAGTTCGGCATGCTCGGGCACGCGCGACTGGATGAAGATGGTCGCCTGGGACGGGTCGACGCCGGCGGCCAGCCAGTCGATCACCATGTCCCAGGTGCTGCGCTCGATGATGGTGGGGTCATCGTAGTGCGTGGTCAGCGCGTGCCAGTCGGCCACGAAGAACATGCAGGGGCGCTCGGACTGCATCTTGATCCAGTTCTTGAGGGCGCCGTGGTAGTGGCCAAGGTGCATCATGCCCGTAGGGCGCATACCGGAAACAACACGATCAGGGTACATGTTCAGCTCAAAAAGAATGTCAGGGGAGAAGTCAGGAGACTCAGCGCGTACTCGCCCAGGGCCATCACCGGCGCCACCCAAAAATTGAGCAGCTTCAGGAAGATCAGGCCCATGACGATGAAAAAGCCGTACGGCTCGATCTGCGCGAATTTATACGCAAGGCGATTGGGCAGCATGCTGGTCAGCACACGGCCGCCGTCCAGCGGAGGAATCGGCAACAGGTTAAACGCGAACATCAACAGGTTCACCAGCACGCCAGCATACGCCACCCGGTGCGGGAAGATCTCGCCCACGCCGGCGGCGCGGATCAACAGGCCGAACACCAGCCACAACAAAGCCATGATGAAGTTCGCCATCGGTCCGGCCAGGGCCACCCAGGCCATGTCGCGCTTCGGATTGCGCAGCGCGCCGAAGTCGATCGGCACCGGCTTGGCGTAGCCGAACACGAAGCCGGTGGAGAGGTACAGCGCCAGCGGAATGACGATGGTGCCGAGCGGATCGATGTGCTTCAGGGGGTTCAAGCTCATGCGGCCGGCCACGAAGGCCGTCGCGTCGCCAAAATGCTTGGCGGCATAGGCGTGGGCCGCCTCGTGCAAGGTAATCGCGAACAGCACCGGCAGCGCGTAGACCGCGATATTGCGAATGATTTCATCCATAACAGTCGATTCTATCAGAGGCGGGACGCGCGGCCGGCGCCCCGGGGGGGGGATGAGGTAGGAGGAGGCTAGGCCGCGCGGCGGACTAGATGCCGAAGGCCGCCGCATCGCCCCGGCCCTGGCGCACCAGCACCGGCTCGGACTCGGTAAGGTCGATGACGGTGGTCGGCTCCATCGAGCAGGCGCCGCCGTCGATGATGAGGTCAACCTGGCGCTCCAGCCGTTCGCGGATTTCGTCCGGGTCGTTAAGCAGTTCGTCGTCGATGATCAGGGTGGTGCCGATCAGCGGTTGCTTCAATTCTTCCAGCAGGCACTGGGCGATGGCGTTTTCCGGCACGCGCAGGCCGATGGTCTTGCGCGACGGGTGCGACAGCCGGCGTGGCACCGACTTGGTCGCTTCCAGGATCACCGTGTAGGGACCCGGCGTGGCGGCCTTGAGCATGCGGAACTGGCTGTTGTCCACGCGCGCATACTCGGCGATCTCGGAGAGGTCGCGGCACAGGAGCGTCAGGTGGTGCTTGTCGCCGATCCCACGGATGCGCCGCATGCGCTCGACGGCATTCTTGTCGTCGAGGTGGCATACCAGCGCATAGCAGGAGTCGGTCGGCAGGGCCACCACCCCGCCGCCGTGCAGGATCTGCGCGGCCTGCTTGATCAGGCGCGCCTGCGGGTTCTCGGGGTGGATCTGGAAGAATTGGCTCATGAGCGGTTCAAGTTGGACAAGGCCGCAATGCGCTCTTCCATCGGCGGGTGGGTCGAGAACAGCGCGCCCCAGCCGCTGCCGTGGCCGGAAATGCCGGAAGCGGCCATCGATTGCGGCAGCGCGCCAGGGGCCAGGCCACCCAGGCGCGCCAAGGCATGCTGCATCGGCAGCGGGCTGCCCAGCAGCTTGGCCGAGCCGGCATCGGCGCGGAATTCCCGCTGGCGCGAGAACCATGCCACGATGATGGACGCCACGATGCCGAACACGATCTCGCAGACGAACACGGTGATGGTGTAGCCGATGCCCGGGCCACGGTCGTTTTCGCCGCGGCGCAGCAGCTGGTCGACAAAGAAGCCCACCACGCGCGCCAAAAACACCACGAAGGTATTGACCACGCCCTGGATCAGGGTCAGCGTGACCATGTCGCCGTTGGCGATGTGGGCGACTTCGTGGCCGAGCACGGCTTCGACCTCGTCGCGATTCATGCCTTGCAACAGGCCGGTGGACACCGCGACCAGGGCGGAATTCTTGAAGGCGCCGGTGGCAAACGCGTTCGGCTCGCCGTCGTACACCGCCACTTCAGGCATGCCGATACCGGCGCGCTCGGCCAGTTGGCGAACCGTCTCCAGCAGCCATGCTCCCGTCTGGTTAGAAGGCTGATCGATGACGCGGGCGCCGGTCGACCACTTTGCCATTGGCTTGGATATCAGCAGGGAGATGATCGAA
>JBKHWY010000283.1:0-6158 GCA_046566285.1 Gammaproteobacteria bacterium
TGCGGCCCACCCAACATCCGATCACGAAGTGGCCCGCGCTGGTGGAGACCTGGCTGGGCACCATCGGCATGATCCCGGCGCGATGATGGCCGCCCCAGCGCCTAGCGCAGCACCGCGCCGGACGGCACGATGCGCACATCGTGCATCTGGTTGAGATACGCCTCCAGATACCATTTGTGCGAAGCGCCCACGATGACCAGCGTGCGGCTACCGGGCCGCTGGCCCATCGCTTCGCGGATGTTGGCTGCCATGCGCAGGTTGCGCGTCTCCCAGTAGGCCACGTAGCGGCGCCCGAATTGCTGCGGCGAGCCTTCGCCCAGCGCCGCGCCGAAGTCGCTGTCATAGATCAGCCGGGCCTGCGCCGGATCGTTGATGGCGCGGTAGAGCGCCATCACGCCGTCAGCATCGCCCAGTCGCGCATATAGGCGCTCGTCCATCTGCCTGCGCTGCGCGGTGGCCGGATTGTCCCATGCTTTCGCCACCGCCTTGCCGTAGGCATCCGGGTCGGCTTCCGGCGAGTCGGCCGTATGGTCGTCCATTCCCACCACCCGCTCCAGCCCCAGTGCGGCGGCCAGCGGTGCGGCAATCAGCGTGGTTTCGCTGCGCCGGCTGCGCAGCTGGTCGAGCGCCTCGACCAGGGTCGCATCGAGGCCATCGCCTGCGCGCCGCTCCGTGTCTTGCAGGCGCAGCCATTGCACCAGCGCCGACACGCTCTCTCCTGCGGCGAGAAACACGGCGGCCAGACGGCGCCGCTGTGCAGGCGTTGGCTCGGCAGGCCAACTGGCCAGCAGGCGCTCGGCCTCGGCGCTCGCGCCTGCGACATCCAGGCCCGTGGCGGCGCGCGCCGGCGCCGGGTCCCAGCAGTATTCCTCGACCGTCTCCCGGTAGCGCTGCGGGTACTGGCGCAGGTAGGCGCACTGGGGACCGGACAGCTTCTCGATGGCGATAACCTGTGGCTTCCAGCGCAGCAGATGCTGATTCAGGATGCCCAGGCTGGCGGGCTGGAAAGTGGCAGGCAGTTGGGACAGGTGAGCCGTGCCGAGAACCAGCACTTCGTTGCGCGCGCTGCTGGCAGGGGCCTTGAATTTGGCCGGCTCGAAGGGGTGGACGGGTTGCGTGGCCGCCGCGCCTGCGTGAAATAGCAGGGTGGCAGCCGCCAGGCTCATTACGCGTGAAAACATCGAGCGTCTCCTCTCATCAGGAAGTGAAGAGCACACCACCCGAGCGGGCGACGTGGAGACGCTACTTTAGGCAAGCGCGGAGATCGAGGCCGCGTTCATGCGACGAGCTGCACGTTTCGCGGACTGAAATGCGCGCTGCCGCGCCCTTGCTAGAACTTCAGCAGCCGCGCCGACAGCCCCGGCACGCCAACCGCGATGCGGCCGTTGGTGCCCTGCTTGACCTGCTCGCCGGTGACGAGATCGGTCAGCACGGTCGCGCCACTGGTGACTGCGGGGTCCAGCGTCACCGATGCCGCCTGGCCCTTCACGTTCATCACCAGCAGCACCCGGTTCTCGCCATTGTCCTTGCGGTCGATGTAGAGGTTGGTGTCGGAATAGACGTGGGTACGCGCGCCGTTGTACAGGGCCGGGTTGGCCGCGCGCACACGCATCAGGGTGGCCACGTAATCCTTCAGGTCGCGTGCCCTGGCGCTCAAGGCGGGTCCCGCCACTCCATCGACCACGCCCGAGTCGCGGCTCACATGGTCGTCGCACAGGCCGGCGGCGGCGCAGTCGCCGGACACTTTCGCGGCGAAGTTGGGCACTTCCTGGCCGATCTCGTCGCCGTAGTAGAGCGTCACCGGGCCGCTGAACGCGGCCATGAAGGTGAACGCGCTCTTGTGGCGCAGCCAGTAGTCGGCGCCGTCCGGGTTGCCGAGGCCCGCGCGCTGGACCAGGTCGCCGAAGCGCACCAGGTCGTGGTTACCCAGCATGAAGTTGGGCATGGCGTGGTCGGGATAGGCGGCGTACGTGGCGAAGCCGCTGGCGATGTTGCTGGCCGGGCGGCCAGAGGCACCGGATTCTTCCGTCGCCAGGGTCTGCACCACGCGGTAGCGCAGCGGGAAGTCGAAGGCCGAGCCCAGGGCCGGCGTGGCGTTGCTGCCGTAGGCCTGCTGGGCGATGTCGCTCTCGCCGCGCCAGACTTCACCCACCATGTAGCCGAGCGGATGGACTGTTGCGCCGTTGGCGCCCACGTAGCTGACCGCCTGCGAAGCCTGCTGCACGGTCGCGCGCAGGCTGGCCCAGGCCGATACCGGCACCTGGTAGGCCTGGTCGAGGCGCCAGCCGTCGATCTTCAGTTCACGAATCCAGTAGTCCGCCACTTCCTGGTAAAACGCCAGCGTTTCCGGCTTGCTGTAGTCGACCGGGTCGTTGCCACCCGCCGGTTTCAGCCCGGACGGCGAGGCGGCGACATCGGCCTTGTGGTGGCCGAACACACCATCGAAGAACACCGACAGGCCACGCTTATGGGCTTCATTGACCAAGGTGCGCGCCTGTTCGAGCGTGCCGAAGCGCGGATCGATCTTGAAGTAATCGGTGGCGAAGTAGCCGGTCGCATCCAGCCGGTCGGCCCAGATGTCCTGCCCCGTCTTGGGGGCCGACAGGAAGATCGGCGTGAGCCAGATGGCGTTCACGCCGGTGCTCTTGATGTAGTCCAGCGAAGCGGTAACCCCGGCCAGGTCGCCCCGATGATGGCTGCTGCCGTAGCCGGCGCCGAAGTTGGCGGCCAGGTCGCCGTCCACGAACGATTCCACCATCACCTGGTACACGCGCAGGTTACAGGCCGCATCGAGCGCGGTGCGGTTGCACGGCAGGCGCTGCTCGGCGCTGCCGCTGGCCTTCTGCACGGTGACGTCGTAGGTGGCCGAGACCGGATCCGGCGTGGGCGCGGGTGGCTGCGGGGTGGGTGGGGTCACCGGCGGCTGCGGCGTGGGCGCGGCGGGCGCAATGGTACCCCCGCCACCACAGGAAGCCAGGCTCAACAAAAGGGGCAGCGTCAGCAGACGGAAAGGACGAGACTTCAAGGGATCTCCGATGGAATAGTTTTTTACTTCCGGTAATTTTATTACGCCAAACGCCCTAAAAATCCATCAGCTAACGCTCTTTTCTGTAGATTTGCTACATTTCTGTACGATTGTCAGCGCCTTGGCTGCGCCCGCAGCCATTCCGCATACAGCGTCGGCCAGCTGCGCACCGTGCCTTCCGCCGGGGCCACGCCGAAACCATGGTCGGCGCCCTGGAATATGTGCAGCTCGACCGCCCCGCCCTTGCCGGCGATGGTGTTGAACAGCTTGGTCGCGATGGCCACCGGCGCCTTCTTGTCGCCCGCCCCGTGCACGATGAAGAAGGGCACGCCGTCGAGGATCCTGGGTGGCTTCTGGGCCGGCAGGGTGGAATACACCAGCCCGATACTGTTGGGCAGGCTGCTCATCCGGTCGATCGGGTCGGAGGCGTCCGCCTTGCCCTTGTCGGCGTCGATGGTCTGCTGGATCGCCATGGTGCCGCCGGCCGAGAAGCCGAGCAGGCCAATGCGGTTGGGGTCGATGTTCCACTGCGCCGCCCGCGCGCGCAGCAGACGCACGGCGCGGCCCGCGTCGCCCTGGGCCAGCAGCGACATGAACAGCGGCCAGCTGCGTTCAGCCTCCGGATCGACGGTGCGGTACTTCAGCACCGCCGCGGCGAAGCCCTGTGCGTTGAGCCAGCGCGCCACTTCGTGCCCTTCCTTGTCGATGGCGACGTAGCGAAAGCCGCCGCCCGGCAGCACCAGCACCACCGGCGCCGGCGCCAGCGCCGAACCGGCGGCTTGCGGGGCCGGGTAGAACGTCAGGCTGGGCTGGCTGACATAGCCCAGGTAGCGGTCCTGGCGCCCCGTCTCGCGCTTGTCCTCCACGCTCTCGGGGCGCGCATGCTTCAAGCCCGGCGCGCCGCCCTCCCACAGCGGCACTTCCTGTTGGTCGAATGCCGCGTGTGCGGCGAGGGACAAAACGAGTGCGAGCAGGCAGCGGGGCATGAAAGTCTCCGTGATCGAAAGTGTGACGAAACGATAACGGAGAAAGCCAGTCAATTCAATTGGTCAGGCCAATTTAACAGTTGGCCTGGACACACTAGGCAGCCGCCTGCTCGCTGTCGCCTTGGTCCGCATCGATCGCGCGGCCGCGCTCCACCAGCTCGGCAAAGCGCGCCGCGTCGATGTTCGAGCCGCACAGCAGCACCGCCACGCGGCGCCCGCGCAGCATATTGCGCAGTGGCCCCATCAGGGCTGCCGTCGCCGCGGCTGCCGCCGGCTCGGCCACCAGTTTCATGTCGCGGTACAGCCAGTACATGGCCCGGCAAATTTCATCGTCGGTGATGCGCACGATGTCGTCGACGAAGCGGCGGCACACGCCGTAGCTGTACTGCAGGGCGTAGGGCGCGCCCAGGCTGTCGGCCACTGACGTGACCTGCTCGAGGCGCTCCGGCCGCCCGGCCCGGAAACTGCGGTACATCGCATCCGCACCCATCGGCTCCACGCCGTACACGGCACACGAGGGCAAGGCTTGCTTGATGGCGGCGGAGATGCCGCCGCATAGCCCGCCGCCGCCCACCGGCACCACCACCGCATCGAGCTGCGGCACCTGTTCGGCCAGTTCCAAACCCACGGTGGCGGTGCCCTGGGCCACCAGCGGTCCGTCGAACGGGTGGATCATCGTGCGGCCCTCGTCGGCCTCGATGCGCGCGCCCAGGGCGAACGCCTGGTGGATGTCGGGCGCCAGCACCACCTCGGCACCCAGCGCGCGGCAAGCCGCCATCCGCACGGGGCTGGCGTGACTGGGCATGACGACGCGCGCCGACACGCCCACCTGGCGCGCCGCATAAGCCGTCGCCATCGCATGGTTGCCCGCGCTGACGGCGACCACGCCACGCGCGCGCGCCGCCTCGGACAGCGCATCGATGCTGTTGAGCGCACCGCGCACCTTGAACGTGCCCGTCTGCTGGAACAATTCCAGCTTGAGCCAGACTTCGGTGTCCGCGCCCAGCACCTCGTCTACCACTCCGGTCTGCCAGCGCCACACGGGCGTACGCAATACTTTGCCGGACAGCCGGGTGGCCGCCGCCTCGATTTCCTGCAAGGTTGGATAAGACATCAGAACTCCAAGATTAGTCGAACGGATGCGTCCAGGACGGACGCTCGGAAAGCGCGCGGGACGCCGAGCACCGTTACCGTAGCTCAGCGGCCCCGGATAATTCGAATAATCGGAAAGGAGCGAATGGAGTGGGCACGCGCGCGACCGCCAGCCGAACGGACACCGGCGCCACGGGTGACGTCAGATGCGGTGCTGGGCAGCGGGTGCGGGAAGGCGTGCATGGGTGGATGATGCCGAAACTTCAACGGGTTGGCAAGACCATATCGAATTAGCCACCCAACCATGGCCGGTAAGCTGCGCTAGAAGCTTGGAATCAGAGGTCAACCAATCGCGCCTGACGTGACAGCCCGCGCAAGCGTATCGACATCATGTCCTGCCAACATCCCATCCAAAATGAGTTGCGACAGCCCATGCACCAGGCACCAGAGCTTCAGGCTGGTGACAGCGGGGTTGGCTGATGCTTGCGGGGTGGCTGGGATAGCCGCTCGCAGGGCGTCCACGCTGGCCATGCGCGCCAACTCAAGATCGGGATACTTGCTTCGATTTGAAATCGCACGCCCATACATCAGCCTAAATCGGCCCGGACGCGCGACCGCGAAGCGGACATACGTTTGCCCAATGACCGCCAATTGATCTCCCGGGGCGGCCTTCGCACCCTTCAGGGCGGCAGCGAAATCCTCGAAACCTCTTTTCGCCACAGCAGCAAGCAACGCTTCCTTGTCGCGGAAATGCCGATACGCTGCCGGCGCCGATACGCCTGCGCGGCGTGCCACCTCTCTGAGACTGAAGCCGTCTGCTCCATCCTCGTCAATCAAACGGTCTGCCACTTCAAGCTCCGCGTTTCTCGCCCCTGGGTCATCTGCGCGCGTTACCGCGTTTTGCCAAGACCTTGCTCTGGCGTGCCATGGACCGGAAATTCATGGATCCGCTGTACACGATCCCATTTAACCGCATCCGCGCGCAACTGGGCCTCGCGCCGATTACGCGCATGTTTCACCACTGGCTGCACCGGGCGGATGTGACGCTATGCATG
>JBKHWY010000284.1:0-6134 GCA_046566285.1 Gammaproteobacteria bacterium
ACTTCTTGCCCGACAGCATCAGGGTGTTGACGAACTTGGCGACATCAACATTGCCGAATTTCGGATCCGGCAGGATTTCCCGTTTGGGTACTTCACGACGACGTGGCATTTCAATTCCTTTATCTTCAGTTGAGTGCGCTTCGCACACTCGCGGAGGGCCATCATGACCATCCACTTACTCGGCCTTCCGGCCGGCTCAACTCGTTAATGTGCAGGGCGCGTGGCGCTCCTGGACTGAGACTGCGAACAGTCGGGAAAACTGATTACTTCTTGCCGCTGATTACTTCTTGCCGGCCTTGGCACGCTTGGTACCGTACTTCGAACGGGCCTGCTTACGATCCTTGACGCCCTGGGTATCCAGTGCACCGCGAACCATGTGGTAACGCACACCTGGCAAGTCCTTCACACGGCCGCCGCGCAGCAGCACGACACTGTGTTCCTGCAGGTTGTGGCCTTCACCGCCGATGTACGAAATGACTTCGAAACCGTTGGTCAGACGCACTTTGGCGACTTTACGCAGTGCCGAGTTAGGCTTCTTCGGCGTCGTAGTGTAGACACGGGTGCAAACACCACGCTTTTGCGGGCTGTTTTCCAGCGCCGGCGATTTGCTCTTCACGGTCGCGGCGACGCGTGGTTTGCGAATCAGTTGATTGATGGTTGGCATCGTTATAAATCCAACAAAATTACTACATGAATTATCCCGGGCGACAGCCCGGGGACTAAAACCGAGTCCCGGCGATCATCGGCAACGAAGGCGCAAAAAGCCACTCGCAAGGAGCGGCGACGGCGCACACAAGTGCAGGATAAAAATCGAGAACTCGCGAGTATAAGCCTGTTAATGAGGCAGGTCAACGGGTTTACGGGTGCGTGTGGTTGACGGCCTCATCGCTTGGCTGGCGGCCTTCATCGCTTCTTTAGCTTCTTGCCAGACAGATATGGTTCAATCGCGGGCATGAACATCCTGTTGGTAGAAGACGATCTCGACCTTGGCAACGGCGTGCGCATCGCGCTCGCGGGCCAGGGCATGGAAGTGACCTGGGTGCGCCGCCTGGCCGACGCGCTCGCCCAGCTCGACCTGGCCACCCACGACCTGCTGCTGCTCGACTTGGGCCTGCCGGACGGCGACGGCTTCACCATGGTGCAGCGCCTGCGCGAGCAGCGCGAGCGCCTGCCGGTGCTGATCTTCACGGCGCGCGACGCGCTGGACGAGCGCCTGCGCGCGTTGGACGGCGGCGCCGACGACTACCTGGTCAAGCCGTTCGCGCTGGCCGAGCTGCTGGCGCGCGTGCGCGCATTGGTGCGGCGCAGCTACGGCATGCGGCACGACGACTGCATCGAACTGCGCGGGCTGGCGTTGTCCCCGCCCAGCCGGCGCGTGACCCTGCACGGTGCGCCGGTGGAGCTCTCGCCCAGCGAATACGCGCTGCTGGCCGCGCTGATGAAGCGCAGCGGGCGCATTGTCACGCGCGCCACGCTGGAAGGCCAGGTGCTGCCGGCGCGCCTGGGCAGCGACAGCAATGTGCTGGACGTGCACATGTCCAACCTGCGCCGCAAGATCGGCCCCGGCTTCATCCGCAGCGTGCGCGGGGTCGGCTACGTGATCGACCACGAGGATGCGCGCGCATGAAGCGGCTGCGGCGCCTTCTGCAACCGTCCCTGACCCGGCGCCTGCTGCTGGCCCGGCTGCTGCTGATGGTGCTGCTCTGGCTCTTGCTGATCGTGGTGCTGGTGTACCGCTCCCAGCACGACGAATCCGAACTGGCGGCCGACGCGCGCTACCGCATGATCCTGCAGGCCGCCGCAGCACTCCAGGGCGAGGGCCACAGCCAGCGCCAGCAACAGGTGCTGGCCGCCATCGACCGCTTCCAGCGCGAGGCCGACGGCATCGAGGACGAGCCGCTCATGCGCATCAGCATGCTGGTGCGCCGGCACGGCGCGCTGCTGTACGCCTCGCCCGGCACCGCGCCCGAGCTGCGCACGCGCACGCCGGGCGCCATCGAAAAGGTGGCCGCCGGCGGGCGCCTGTGGCGCGCGCGCACCGTGGCCGATGCCGCGAGCGGCATCGAGGTCACGCTCATCAAGCCGGCCGAAGCCATCAACGTGCTGTTCGCCTTCAGTTCGCACGGCTTCCTGCTGCTGCCGCTGGCGATCAGCCTGCCGTTCCTGGCCCTGCCCGCGTGGCTGTCGCTGGCGCTGGCGCTGCGCCCGTGGCGCCGGCTCAACGAGGAAATCGCCGCGCGCGGAGCGGACGAACTGGCTCCGCTGGCCTTCCGCCCCGCGCACCGCGAATTGCGCCCGCTGGTGGACAGCCTGAACGCTTTGCTGGCGCGCCTGCGCGAGGCCGCCGCGCGCGAACGCGCCTTCATTGCCGACGCCGCCCACGAACTGCGCACGCCGCTGGCGGCCATGCGGGTGAACGTTGAGGCCCTCCAGCAGGAGGGGAGCATGGGCACGACAGCGCCGCGCGCAGCGCCCTGATCGGCGCCATGGTGCGCGCCAGCGAACGCGCCGCCCGCGTGATCGCCCAATTGCTCGCGCTGGTGCGGGCCGAAGGCGCCAGCACGGCCTTCACGCCCGTCGACCTGGGCGCGCTGGCGCAAGACCGCCTGGCCGCACTGGGCGCCCTGGCCGCGCGCCGCCAGGTGGAACTCGAACTCGACGCCGAGCCAGGCGTGCGCGTGAGCGGGCAGCTCGACTTGCTGGTCTCGCTGCTGGACAACCTGATCGACAACGCCGTCAAGTACAGCCCACCCGCGGCCACGGTGCGCGTGCAGGTGCGCCGCGCCGGTTCTCATGCGCGCTTGAGCGTGCATGACCAGGGGCCGGGCATTCCTGTGCCCTTGCGCGAGCGCGTGTTCGACCGCTTTTACCGCGCCCCCGACCAGACTGAAAGCGGCAGCGGCCTGGGACTGGCCATCGTGCGCGCCAACGCGCAGCGGCACGGCGCCCGCGTGCGCCTGGCCGATGGCGAGGGCGCACGCGGCCTGGTCGTCACGGTCAGCTTTCCGCATCTTTAGATCTTGATGTCTTAAGTGAGTCTTCATCCGGCATTCATCGAGTCTTCATCCAGCGCTTGCCAGACGCACCTAGACTGCCTCCCACCGGCCAGCACGGGCTCGCCGGTCAACCCATGAGGAGAAAGTCCAGATGCCGTTTGTTCGTCCGTCCCTTTGCCCGCCTTTTTGCTTTCCCCTGCTGCTGGGCGCCGCGCTGCTGGTGCTGGTGCCGCACTTCGCCCACCTGCCCGCCTGGATCTCGGGCCTGTGCACGGTGACGCTGCTGTGGCGCGCCGTGGTCACATTCGAAGGCCGGCGCATGCCGCGCGCCCAGCTGCTGCTGCCGATCTCGATCGGCGCCATGGCCGGCGTGTTCGCCAGCTTCAATACCCTCTTGGGGCGCGACGCCGGGGTGGCCATGCTGGTGCTGCTGGTGGCCTTCAAGATGCTGGAAATGCACGCGCGGCGCGACCTGTATGTGGTGATCTTCCTGTGCTTCTTCCTGGTCCTGACCAACTTCTTTTATTCGCAAAGCATCGGCACGGCGATATTGATGCTCGCCTCGATCCTGGCCCTGCTGTGCACCCAGCTGTCGTTCCAGTTCACCGGCGCGGTGCCGGGCCTGCGCGTGCGCCTGCGCCTGGCCGCCTCCATGCTGGCGATCGCTGTGCCGCTGGCGGCGCTGCTGTTCGTGGCATTCCCGCGCATCCAGGGTCCGCTGTGGGGCATGCCGGGCGACGCCGGCGGCAAGAGCGGCCTGTCCAACAGCATGGCGCCGGGCAGCGTGGCCAGCCTGGCCATGTCCGACGAGCCGGCCTTCCGGGTGCGCTTCCTGGACCCCGCCCCACCGCAGGCGCAGCTGTACTGGCGTGGGGTGGTGCTGGGCGACTTCGATGGCCGCACCTGGACCCAGGTACGGCGGTACCGCCATGAGATCATCCCGCAGCTGTCGATCGCGTATCGCGGCAAGCCGGTGCGCCACGAGGTGACGCTGGAACCATCCTCGAACCACTGGCTGTTCACGCTCGACATTCCCTCCCGGCTGCCCGAGGTGGACGGCAATCCTGGCTCGGTGTCGCCGGAACTGGAAATCAGCGCCGAGCAGCCGCTCACCCAGCGGGTGCGCTACAGCGCCACTTCCTTTACCGACTACGCGCTGGGCGCCACCGACACGCTGGTCGACGCCGAGCGCTGGCTGGAGCTGCCCACCGGCTTCAATCCGCAGGCGCTGCAGGCCGGGGGCCGCCTGCGCCAGCTGCCCGACCCGGCTGACCGCGTGCTGGCCGTGGTGCGCACGTTCAGCGCCGGCGGCTATGTCTACACGCTCGAGCCGCCCCTCCTGGGCAAGCATTCCATCGACGAGTTCCTGTACCGCACCCGCGCCGGTTTTTGCGAGCATTACGCCGGCGCCTTCGTGTTCCTGATGCGCGCGGCCGGGGTGCCGGCACGCGTGGTGACCGGCTACCAGGGCGGCGAACTCAATCCGGTCGATGGCTACCTGGCGGTGCGCCAGTCCGACGCCCACGCCTGGGCCGAGGTCTGGCTGGCCGGGCGCGGCTGGATGCGCATCGATCCCACCGCCGCCGTCTCGCCCGACCGGGTGTTGAAGAGCGCCGCGCGCATGCCTCGTCCGGCGCCCTTCGGGCTGACCCGGCTGGGCGGCCTGATCGACCTGGGCAGCGACGGCACCGGCCTGGTGGCGCAGCTGCGCTACCGGCTGGGGGCCTTGAACAATGGCTGGAACCAGTGGGTGCTGAACTACACGCCCGAGCGCCAGCGCGGCCTGCTGGAAGCGGCCGGCGGCACGCTGCTGCGCTGGCAAAGCGCGGCCGGCGCGCTGGCCCTGCTGGCGCTGTTGTTTGGCCTGGGCTTTGTGCGGCGCCGCCGTCAACACGACCCGGTCGATGCGCTATACTCGGCCTTGAGTGCGCAGCTGGGACGCTTGAAGCTGGCCCGCCGCCCGGACGAAGGCCCGCAAGCCTACGCCGCGCGCCTGTCCAGCACCCCTTTGCCGGCCTCGACCAAGTCTGCCATCGTGCGCTTCCTCCAGCTCTACAGCAGCTACAAGTACGCGCCCCCGGCGCCGTCCAAGCGCCGTGCGGCCACCGTCAGGCAGCTGAAACAACTTCTCAACGAGATTCGATGAAATTACTGCAGCATGTGGCGCTCGCCGCGGCATTGGCCACCGGCGTGCTCGGGCACGCGGACGCCAGGGTGGCGAAGGCGGCCAAGGCCAACAAGGCGGTGAAAGCCGCCAAGGCTCCCTACAAGCACGTCGAACGCAAGGTCGACTATGACGGCGAACCCGTCAACTTCGCCGACTGGACCGCCGTGCAAGCCTTTTCGACGAGATGGCGCTGCGCCACGGCTTCGTGCGCAGCGAACTGGACGACCTGCTCAAGCAGATCCGCTACATCGACTCGGCGGTCCAGCTGGTCAAGCCGGCGCCGCCCGGCAAACCCAAGAACTGGCATGGCTACCGCGAATTGACCATCGAGCCGGTGCGCATCGAGGCCGGCGTCAAGTTCTGGAACGAGAACGCAGCCACCCTGGCGCGCGCGGAAAGCCAGTACGGCGTACCGGCCGAGATCATCGTCGGCATCATCGGCGTGGAAACCGTGTACGGCCGCAATACCGGGCGCTTTCGCGTGCTGGACGTGTTGACCACCCTCGCCTTTGCCTACCCCGACACGCCCAACCGCGAGGCCCGCATGGCCTTCTTCCGCAACGAACTGGAAAACACCCTGCTGCTGGCGCGCCAGCAGCACGTGGAGCCGCTCAGCCTGCTGGGCTCGTTTGCCGGCGCGGTCGGCATGCCGCAGTTCATGCCGGGCAGTATCCTCGCGTATGGGGTGGACTTCGACGGCGACGGCGCCGTCGACCTGCGCAACTCGCCTGCCGACGCGATCGGCAGCGTGGCGAACTTCCTGGTCCAGCACGGCTGGCAGCGCCAGCACAAGGGCGGCACCGTGATCGCCGCGCAAGTGTCGGAAAACCGGGCCTGGGAAAAATTCATCAACCAGGGATTGTCGGCCCGCTTCACGGTCCAGGAGCTGAACGAGGCCGGCGTGACGACCCGCACGGCGCCGCAGCCGGGCTTGCTCTACGGCCTGGTCGACCTGCAGAACGGCGAGGAGC
>JBKHWY010000285.1:0-6119 GCA_046566285.1 Gammaproteobacteria bacterium
AATTGCGCACGTACTCGCCGATGTACACGGAGGAATCGGTCTTGTCGCGTTCGATGTAGGCGCGCTCGTAATTGCGCATCATGTTCTTCTTCGCGCGCTTGAGTTCATTGGCGGAAAAGCCGTACTTGCGCACCCGCGTGTTTTCCTGCACCAGCGCGTCGATCGCCGGGGTGGCGCCGCCCTTGCCCAGGGCCGCCGAGGAGACGAAAGACTTGTAGCGCGGCGTCAGGCGATTCACGCCGCTGCCGGCTGCGACAAACGGCGGCTCGGCCACCTGGCCCAGCTCGGCCAGGCGCTGGTTCAGCATGGTGGCAAACAGCAGTTCAATGAGTTTCTCGCGGTAATCGGCGAAATCGGCGCGCTCCTTCTTTTCCTTCAGCGGGTAGCGGATCAGCACGGCATTGCCGCTGGCCTCCTTGTCCGTCACCACCACCGCTTCGGTATCGGTGCGCAGCGGAATCGGCGAGTACACGCGGGCGCGCGCCTTGGCCGGGTTCTTGAGCGCGCTGAAGTGGGCCTTGATCAGCTTTTCCGCCTCGGCCGTCTCGATGTCGCCCACCACCACCACCGCCATCAGATCGGGCCGGTACCAGTCGCGGTAGAAGCGCCGCACGGTCTCGTAGCTGGCGTTCTTGATGATCTCTTCCTTGCCGATCGGCAGCCGCTCGGCATAGCGCGAGCCGTTGAAGATCTTCGGCAGCAGCACCTTGTTCATGCGGTCCTGCGCGCCTTTGCCCAGCCGCAGTTCTTCCAGCACGATGCCGCGCTCGGCATCGATGGCGGCGTCGTCCAGCGTCAAGCCTTGCGCCCAGTCTTCCAGCACCAGGAAGCCCTTGTCCAGGTTCTCCTTGTTGTTGGTGGGGATGGGCAGGATGTACACCGTTTCGTCAAAGCTGGTGTAGGCGTTCAGGTCGGCCCCGAACTTCACGCCAATCGACTGCAGGTAGGAAATCAGCTCGTGCTTCTTGAAGTGGGTCGAGCCGTTGAACGCCAGATGCTCGGTGAAGTGCGCCAGGCCCTGCTGATCCTCGTCTTCCAGGATCGACCCGGCCTTGACCACCAGGCGCAATTCCACCTTCTGCTCGGGCTTTTTGTTCGGGTGGATGTAGTAGGTGAGACCATTGTCGAGCTTGCCCACCTTGACCTGCGGACCGACGGGGATGGGATCGCTGAGCTTGATGGCGGCCTGGCTGCCGGCGGCCAGTGCGAACAAGACCACGACTGCGCAGAAGCGCCGTGCAAAGGAAAAAGTCATTGTCAAACTTGTATGAAAGTTAAGTCGGGGAATTCTACTCCGTCCCTCAAGCAGGGGGCAGCAATATTTGCTCGGCCGCCAGCAGCTTGGCCATGGCCTCGGCCGGCACCGGGCGGCTGAGCAGATAGCCCTGGACTTCATTGCAGCCGATCGAACGCAGGTATTCCAGCTGGCCATCGGTTTCCACTCCCTCGGCGGTCACGGCCAGCGACAGCCCGTGCGCCAGCGCGACGGTGGCGCGCGCAATCGCCGCGCTGCGCGGTTCGCTGGTGATGTTGCGCACGAAAGCCTGGTCGATTTTCAGCTTGTCGAGCACGAAGCTGGACAGGTAGCCCAGCGACGAGTAGCCGGTGCCGAAGTCGTCCAGCGACACCGACACGCCCATGCGGGTAAGGATGTTCAGCTGGGCGCTGGTGAGCTCGCTGTCGCCCATCATGACGCTTTCGGTCAGCTCGATTTCCAGGTACTCGGGCGACAGGCCGGTGGCAGCCAGGGCGTCGCGCACCACCTCGGCCACGGTGCCGGCCATGAACTGGCGCGCCGAGACATTCACCGCCACCCGCACCGGCGGCAAGCCGGCGTCCTGCCAGGCCCGGCACTGGCGGCAGGCTTCGTGGATCACCCAGTTGCCGATCGGGAGGATCAGCCCGGTGTCCTCGGCCAGGGGAATGAAGTCCGAGGGCGGCACCATGCCCAGTTCCGGGCTGGTCCAGCGCAGCAGTGCTTCCATGCCGCAGATGCGGCCGGTGACGAGCGAGACCTGTGGCTGGTAGTGCAGCGCCAGTTCGCGCCGCTCGAGCGCACGGCGCAGGTGGGTCTCGACCGCCATCCAGCGCTGCGCATGGGCGTTCATTTCGCCCTTGTAGAAGCGAAAGCCGTTGCGCCCGGCTTCCTTCATGTGCGACAGCGCCACGTCGGCGGCTTTCAGCAGTTCGCTCGGATGGCCGCCGTCGCGTGGATAGATGCTGATGCCCACGCTGGCCGTGACGATCAGGTCATGGCCGCCCACTTGCACCGGCTTGGACAGTTCATCGATCAGGCGGCGCGCGGTGGCGACGATCCAGTCTGAATCCAGGCAGTCGCCCAGCAGCAGCACGAATTCGTCGGCGCCCAGGTGGGCGAGGGTGTCGTTGGGGCCGGCCAGGGTGGCCGCGCGGCGGGCCATTTCCTGCAGCATGGCGTCGCCGGTATCGTGGCCGAGGCTGTCGTTGATGCGCGCCAGCCGGTCGATGTTAAACAGCAGCAGGGCAATCTGGTGCTGGCCGTCCTGCGCCTGCGCCACCGCGTGATGAATGCGCTCGACCAGGGCAGGGCGGTTGGGCAGGCGCGTCAGCGGATCGTGGCGGCTGAGGAAGTCGACCTGGTGATGGGCGGCTGCCAGCGCGCCCGCTTCGCGCTCCAGTTGCAGGGCATGGCGCTGGACCGCCTGGTACAGGTTGAGGTTGTCGTAGGCGGCTGCCAGTTGCGCGCCCAGGCGGGCCGCCATGCGCACGTCGGCGGCGGTAAATTCAGGCTTGCCGGGGGCGCGCCCGCACACCAGCCAGCCATACACGTGGCTGTGGTCGCACAAGGGCAGGCCGAGCAGGCTGGCCAGCGCCGGATGATCCGGCCCCAGAGCAGCGTCCAGGGTGGCGCCCGCATGCAGCAGCAGGGATGCTTCGCGCTGCAGCAAGAGGCCGGGCAAGCGGCGCGGATCGATGGCGCTGGCCGTGCCGGGTGTGCCCGGCGCATCGGGCGCATAGCCGCGCGTTGCCACGAAGGGGCCGTGGCCGGCGCCGCGGTCGAGCAGGCAAAGCGCCGCGACGTCCGCTTCCAGCACCTGCTGCATGGCGTCGAGGCACACCTCGCTCATCGACTCGGCGCTGCGCTCGCCGATCAGGCGCAGGCTGGCGTCCTCGAGCGCCTCCATGCGCTCGGCCATGCCCACCAGAACCTCGATGCGTTCGCCCAGCGGGCCCAGCAGGGTGGACGCCGGCGGCGCGAGCCCGTCCGCAGCTTTGCCAAGTTCGCGCCGCGCCGCGCGCAAGGCACCGCTGAGGGTGCCGGGAATGTCGACCGAGCCGTCTCCAGAATGAATATTTTGTGGCATCGATTCTTATTGGTTTTGACAATTGAACCCATTTGAACATGATTCGTTGTCACTTCGCAACGTCTTTTTCCTCATGCAGTCCGGGTAGGTGTGCATTCGGCGCTGCACCGGGGCCAGGAAGTCCGTCGATGACCGAGCCTTATCCAATGGAAAGGTCGTAAATCCTTTAAAATAGCGCGTTTAGTGAATCGCACCAGAGCTCTTCAGCTCTTCAGGAACAAAGGAATACGATGTCTATCTCCAGCATTGACGAAATCGTCGAGGAATTGCGCGCCGGCCGCATGGTCATCCTGGTGGACGAAGAGGACCGCGAGAACGAGGGCGACCTGGTGCTGGCGGCCGATTTCGTCACGCCGGAAGCCATCAATTTCATGGTCAAGCATGCGCGCGGCCTGGTCTGCCTGACGCTGACCGAGGAGCGCTGCAAGCAGCTCAACCTGCCGATGATGACCAATACCAACGGCACCTCGTTCGGCACCAACTTCACCGTCTCGATCGAAGCGGCCGAAGGAGTCACCACCGGCATTTCGGCGGCCGACCGCGCCCGCACCGTGCAGGTGGCGGTGGCGAAGAACGCCACCCCGGTCGACGTGGTGCAGCCTGGCCATATCTTTCCCCTGAAGGCCCAGCGTGGCGGCGTGCTGATGCGCGCCGGCCATACCGAAGCCGGCTGCGACCTCACTGACATGGCGGGCCTGACTCCCGCGTCGGTCATCTGCGAGATTCTCAAGGACGACGGCAGCATGGCGCGCCTGCCGGACCTGATCGAATTTGCCAAGGAACACAATCTGAAGATCGGCACGATTGCCGACCTGATTCACTATCGTGGCCGCAACGAGTGCCTGGTCGAGCGCATCGCCGAGCGTCCCATCAGCACCGCCTTCGGCGACTTCCGCCTGATCGCCTTCCGCGATACGCCCAGCGGCGCCGCCCACCTGGCGCTGGTGCATGGCGAATTGGCGCCGGATCGGGAATGCCTGGTGCGCGTGCACCAGCCGGTGTCGCTGATGGACCTGCTGGAAACCCGCGCCACCACCCACTCGTGGACGGTCGCTTCGGCACTGAAAACCATCGCGGCCAGCGAGCGCGGCGTGATGGTCATGCTTAACTGCGGCGAATCGGCCGAGCAGCTGTTCGCGCAGTTCGCTACCCTGGACCCCAACGCGGCCCGTCCACCGGCGCGTGCCGCCACCATGGATCTGCGCACCTATGGCATCGGCGCGCAGATCCTGCGCGACCTGGGCGTGGGCAAGATGCAGCTCCTGGCCAATCCACGCAAGATGCCTTCGATGACCGGCTTCGACCTGGAAGTGACCGGCTATCTGGCGAAGCCGCAGGATTGAATCGGGTTAGTATTTGCATCCAGCGTGCATCCAGCGTGCATCCAGCGCCGACCGCACGCTTGTTGCACCCATCGCACACCATCAACGACCACAATCAAAAGAGGGCAGTCATGACCGTAGGAACTTATGAAAGCAACTTGACCGGCTCCGGCCTGCGTATCGGCATCGTGCAAGCGCGCTTCAACGCCGACATCGGCCATGGCTTGCTGTCGTCATGCCTGGCTGAGCTCAAGCACCTGGGCGTGGCCGACGAGGACGTGCTGCACGTGACCGTGCCGGGCGCGCTGGAAATTCCGCTGGCCCTGCAGAAGATGGCCGAGACCCAGCAGTTCGACGCGCTGATCGCTTTGGGCGCCGTGATCCGTGGCGAAACCTACCACTTCGAGCTGGTCTCGAACGAGTCCGGCGCGGGCATCACCCGCATCGGCCTGGACTATGGCATCGCGATCGCCAATGCCGTCCTGACCACCGAGACGGACGAGCAAGCCGAAGTGCGCATGGCCGAGAAGGGCTCCGACGCCGCGCGCGTCGCCGTCGAAATGGCCAACCTGCTGCTGGCCCTCGAGGAATTGCAGGCCGACGAAGAATAAGCGTCGCCACAGCGACAATAGTCCGCGGACCCGCAGCCAACATACAGGTGGCCGCACACAGGTAGCCGCATACAGGTAACAGAATAGGTAACAGAATGACTGACAAGACCACGCACGCCAACCCGAGCAAGAACCGTACGCCACGCCATCGTGCGCGCGAGTTCGCCCTGCAGGGGCTGTACCAATGGCTGCTGAACAACGAGCCGGCCAGCACGGTCGTCAACAACATCCGCGCCGCCCACGGTTTCGACAAGGCCGAATCGGATCACTTCGCCGCGCTGCTGTACGGCGCCATCAAGGATTCGGTGGCCCTGCGCGAGACCTTTGCTCCACTGATCGACCGTAACGTGGCCGAGCTCTCGCCCATCGAACACGCGGTGCTGCTGATCGGCGCCTACGAGCTGAAGAACAACCTGGACATTCCCTACCGCGTCGTCATCAACGAAGCGGTGGAACTGACCAAGTCCTTCGGCGGCATCGACGGCCACAAGTACGTCAACGGTGTGCTGGACAAGCTGGCCGCGCGCCTGCGTCCGGACGAAGTGGCGGCCGACACCCGTCGCTGATCCCGCGCCCGTTCCAGGCCGGTCCTGCGCCCGTCCCGCACCGCCGTCCGCCGCTCAGCCTGACAGCGCCGGCTCGGCCAGCGCGGGCGGCGGACCCGTCCCCGCCCGCCCGATTGCGCCCAGTCCAAATGCCGCCGCCATGGCGCGGCAGGTGAAGTGCACGATCAGGCCGGCAAACAGCACATCCGACAGGAAGTGCGCCCCCATCGCCATCCGCACTGCACCCACCAGCAGCCCGAACGCCACCCCGCCGGCCAGCCAGCGCCGGCGCCGCGT
>JBKHWY010000286.1:0-6109 GCA_046566285.1 Gammaproteobacteria bacterium
TGTGCGGTTAGATTGAGCCGGGAAATACAGGTCAACAAGACATTGCTGAAGTCGTACGATGGCTCAGAACGTTATTCCAATCCTTCGAAGTGCGGAGCGCCATTAATTGCGATGTTGAGCTGTATCGGGAAGGATTGGTGTCATGAACAGTTTTACATATTGGATGATGGCTGGATTTTTCGTCGCGGCTTCGATCGAGGCTAGTGCGGCTAAAATGCCAGCGTTGTCTATTGTCGGTAAGACGACAAGGTCGCATCACATAACTGAAGTAAAAATCCGGGTTGGTGATAAGGTTAGTCGAATTAGCCTACCGGAACCCGGGGCGGTTCCGGAAGCGTTCACGATGATGAGCGAGAAGTGGCGTGGACTCGACATGTTGTCCTTTACGCTCGATTCGCGTGGACAAATTCCGTCCATCGCGTATTACCAGCGCCAAGGGGCCAAGTTTTGTTATGTGGGAACCTATTCTCGCCTGTTTTTTGACGATGGAAGCGAGTTGGTCGTAGAGCCGCTCCAATCTAGTGCAATTGAGCAGATAGTAAATCGATACGACTTAAGGCCCTGTGGACTGGACTTCCGTGATCAATTGAGCGATAAAGTCATTGATCAGGAGAGTGAAGATGGGAATGTCCGTAGAGTAGTGACGAAGTTAAAAGGAGTGGGCGCGCACAGATTCGAATGCGAGTACACGGTAGAGGGCGAAGTAACGCGTGATCCGAACAACTGCTTCCGGCGCTAGTTGCGATCGAAATGGGCCATAGATTAAACCCGCGCTTGCTTGCGACGTTCGCAGGCCTCATCGCAGCGCCATTGGCACCAGCAGCCCCGACGGTATTCGCGCCCAAGGCGGGCATTTACGCGAGCGTGGAACCCAAGGGGCCATCAGTCGAATTTGAACTCCGCAGGGGTAAAGAGGTTCGCACCGGTACACTGGCGGTTGAGACGGAGCGCGAACTGCGCATCGAGGTGGCCGACTACAACTTCGACGGCTATCGCGATTTCGCAACGCGTCACATCGATGACGGCATGGGCACGATCGACGTGTACAACCTGTTCATCTATTCGCCCACAACCGACCGCTTTGTCGAGTTGATGCCAAAGTGCGGTGACATGTTCCTGGCAATCCGCGTCAACAGGAGAGCGAAAACGATCACGAACACGTACTATCAGCACGGCCAAATCACCACGTGCACAAGGAAGTACCGCACACAACGATGAGCACAATCGAAACCGCCATCAAACTCGCCGTCGACGCCCACGCCGGCCAGCGTGACAAAGCTGGCCGACCCTACATCCTGCATCCGCTGCGCGTCATGCATCGCTTCACGGACGAGACGCTGCAGAGCATCGCCGTGCTGCACGACGTGCCGGAAGACACCACCGCAACATGGACTGCACGCGTCTCGACACCTTCACCAGCAAGGACGCCGAGCGCATGACACGCTACACCGCTGCCCTGGCGCACATCAGGGCAGCGAACCGAACTTAACGAATCTGGGTGTAGTTCACCGGCACCCACTGATACGACTTCCCGGTCTGCTTCAAATGCCCCAGGCCAGGGAACTGGATGTGGGCGGCGCCGACCAGGCTGCCGTCCTTGGCCGCCGCGCTGAAGGTTTTCAAACGCTGGGCCATGGCTGCCTTGCTGTCGCTGTCGAAATTGATGGTGACCGTCGGGTCGGCCAACTGCACGGCGCCCACGTGGATCAGGTCGCCAATAACCAGCAACTTCTGTCCCTTGCTTTCCACCACATAGGTGGTGTGCCCAGGCGTGTGTCCATGCGTGCCCAGCGCCTTCACGCCCGGGACAAGCTCGGTGTCGCCTTCGAACGTCTGCAGGCGGTTAGCCTTGATGTAGGGCTCCAGGGTGGTGATGGCGCCCTGGAACAGGCCTTTCAGCTCGGCCGGCGCGGTTTCCATCTTCGACTTGTCGAGCCAGTAGTCGGCGTCATGCTTGTCGACACGGACAGTCGCGTTGGGGAAGGCGATGCTGCCGGCCGGGCTCACGCCGCCCAGGTGGTCGCCGTGCAGGTGGGTGATGTAGATCTCGTCGACCTGCTCGGGCTGGTAGCCGGCGGCCTTCAGGTTGGCGGCCAGCTGGCCGACGGTGGGGCCGAACAGGGCACCGGCACCGGCGTCGATCAGCACCAGCTTGCTGCCGGTATTGATCAGGTAGGCGTTGACGGAGGTTTGCACCGGGGAACCGACGAAGGCGGCGTCCAGGGCTTTCTTGATCTTGTCAGCCTTGGCGTGCAGCAGTTTTTCCGGAGGCAGGTCGATGGTGCCGTCGTTCAGCGCGGTGACTTCGAAGTCGCCCAGCATGGTGCGGTAGAAGCCGGGTGCCTGGGTCATGACCATCGGCGCGGCGGCAAAGGCTGCATGGCAGAGCGCGAAGCTGGCGGCGGCGAATACGGTGCGGGTAAGTTTCATGGACATCCTTCCTCTGTTGTTGTGACGTTCGGGACGAACAGTATGTTGGCTTGCGCAAATTGAAACAATATGCCAAGCTGCAAAGTTGCTTTGCGATCTGTGCAACACGAACTCCACGATGATTGATGCCCTCCAGTGCTTCCTCGCCGTTGTCGATGCCGGCAACCTATCGGCCGCCGCGCGTTCGCTGCAGTTGGCCGTCTCGTCGGTCTCGCGCAAGATCGATGTGCTGGAGGCGGACCTGGGTGCGAAGCTGTTTCACCGCAGCTCGCGCGTGGTGCTGCTCACCGATGCGGGCGAGCAATTCGTGGCGCACGCGCGCGCCATCCTGGCCGAGCTCGCGGAGGGCCGCAACGCCATCGGCATGCTGGACTCGGAACCGCGCGGCTTGCTGACCGTCACCGCGCCTGCGGCGTTTTCGCGCCGCCACCTGGGCCCGGCGGTGGCGTCCTTCCTGCGCCGCTATCCCGACATCGAACTGGACCTGTCGGCCAGCGACGAGATCGTGGACCTGCAGACCCGCCGGGTGGACGTGGCCGTGCGCGTCGGCATCTTGCCCGACAGCGATCTGCTGGCGACCCAGCTGGCCCCGCAGCATCGTTATGTCTGCGCCAGTCCGGATTACGTGGCGCGCCATGGGCGGCCGCAAACGCCGGCCGATCTGCTGCACCACAATTGCATCATGCTGGCCGGGCGCCCCAAGCCGCATGCGTGGTGGGCCTTCAAGGGCGTCAACCGCGGCCAGGCGCTGGACGTGCGCGGCAGTTTTCGCACCGACGATGTGGACTTGATGGTGGAGGCGGCGCTGGCGGGGGTGGGCATCATCCACATGGCGGGCTGGGTGGTGGACGAGGCCATCAGCAGCGGGGCGCTGGTGGTGCTGTTCGGGCCGGAAACCCATCCGCCGGCGACGGCGCGGGCGGCCATCCATGCCGTGCGTTTGCCGGGCCGATCGCACCCCGTCAAGGCCCAGCTGTTCATCCAGCATGTGCGCGACTTCATCGGCGCCCCGCCGTATTGGGAACGAAAGATCGCCCAAGCGAGATCATATGTGGGGTAACTGACAGAAGCGTGTTCAAAATAGGTGGATAAAGGTGCTAACGAGCATCTATTGTGTGGAGTCCATCATCATGAAGCCGTACCGTTTATTCGTTCTCGTTTTCAGCGCGTGCGCTGCGAGCGCCTACGCGCAAACGTCTTCTTCGACGGTCTACCATGGCGTGCCGGTGTTGCCGCAGCCGACCCAGCGTTACCTGCAGGGTCTGGATGTGGACAGCCTGTTCGAGGGCGGCAGCCCCGACAGTGCAACCCAGGTGTTCGGCCTGCCGGGAAAACGCATGGGCCTGGACACCGTGTCGAGCGCGCGCGCCGGCGGGCTGGCCGATATCGATGACGATATCCGCAACCACCGGGCCTGGGGCATTTCGGTGGGTTTCGAGCGGGGCATTTTTGGTCTGCGCGTGGCCCACCAGAACCGCAACGTGGCCAAGGTGATTCCGACGCTGTACGTGGGAAATCGCCTGGACGCCAAGAATTCCACCATCGCGGCCAACCTGAAGCTGGGTGTGGCGAAGGTGTACGCGGCCTACAGCGCCAACCGGGGCTGGGGCAGTTCGCCCTTGTGGAATCCGGACAATCCCTACGGCGCGATGATGGCGTCGACCCCGTCGACCAACAGCCGCGACATCCTGGTCGGCATGGCCGTTCCCTACGGCAGGGCCACGACCCTGCTGGCCTCCTTCGTGCGCAAGAACGACCGTGACCTGGCCAACCGCGACGCCGACCAGTTCGCCCTGGGCGCCACCTACGCGGTGTCGCGCAAGATGGACTTCTACGCGGCTTATTCGCATACGCAATTTCGTCCAGGCATGGCGGGCATTCCGGTCGATTCCACGCGCGGCTCGTCGGCACTCAATATCGGCATGCGCCACGCGTTCTAACGGACGCCCCGTGGGCGCGAAAGCCGTTAGCCTGTGGGCATGTTCAACCCTGCACAATCACTTTCTGGAGGCATCATGACTGGAAGCAGCACTCTTGACCCGGATAACTTTCCGGGCGCACCCGATCGCCGTCTCGGCACCGGCCACACCACGGGGGAACTGGGCCCCAGCGATTCGTCCGACAGCGGCAGCGACCTGAAAGGCGCGTCCGGCCTGGCCCAGGACGATCTGCTCGACCTGGGCAGCGGCACCACGTCGGACATCGAAACCAGCCTGGCCGGCGGCACCGCCGGGCCTGACCTGGGCGACCCGGACATGAGCAGCGACAGCGATGGCGGCGGCACGGGCGAGCGCGCGGCCGCCGGGCGCGACACGGTGTCGCGCGACGGGGCCGACATCGATACCGATCACATCGAGGCGATTCCCAACCTTCCCCTCGATGATGACGATATCGACTTCCTAAACTCCCAGCCGCCGGGCCAGGGGGGACGGTCCGCGCACCAGGCGCCACGCGGCAAATAAGGCGCCGCCTCCCACCAGCGCAGCCATCCACGGATTGCTGCGCATCGATACGGCCGTGTACGGACAGTGCTCGGCCACATGCTTGTCCATCCCCTGGCGCTGGCGCAATTCCGTGCTCGGCACGGGTTCATACAGCGCATCGCGCCGGCTCTTGTCGGCCGGAATGCCGCTCTTTTGCTGGCTGAACATCATGCGGCTCATCAGCGCGTCCGTCAGTGCGGGCGCGTGGTAGTTGCTGGCCGAATTGAGCTTGGCGGCGCCGCCCACGAAGACGTCGCGCTTGGGATGCTCGGCGGCGTACAGGATGCTTTGCGCCACCAGTTCCGGCGCGTAGATGGGCGAGGGCAGGGCGGGTTCTTCTTCCATGTAGTTCTTGGCATGCACGGCGAACATGGTGTCGATGCCGGCCGGTTTCACCAGCGTGACCGAGACGGGCAGCTTGTCGTGTTCCAGTTCCATGCGCAGCGAATCGGTGAAGCCTTTCACCGCATGCTTGGACGCGCTGTAGGCGCCCTGCAGGGGCGCGGCGTGGTCGGACAGTTCGCTGCCCAGGTTGATGAGCGCGCCGCCGTTCTGGCGCAAGTGCCTGACCGCTTCCATCGAGCCGTGCACCACGCCCCAGAAGTTGGTTTCGAACAGGCGGCGCTGGTCGTCCAGCGGCACGTCTTCCAGCTTGCCGAAAATCGAGATGCCGGCGTTATTGACCCAGGTGTCGATGCGGCCGAAGTGGGCAATCGCCGCATCGGCCACGCGCTTGACTTCCTCCGGATTGCCCACGTCCGCCTTCACGGCAATGGCTTCCTTGCCGCTGGCTTTCAATTCATCGGCCAATTGCTGCAGCGCTTCCTCGCCGCGCGCGGCCAGCACCAGGCGGGCGCCCTTGGCGGCCGCCATGCGCGCGGTGGTCAGGCCGATGCCGCTGGTGGCGCCGGTGATGACGATGACCTGCTCGGATAGTTTCTTCAGTTTCACACTCATGCGATCCTCCTGGAATGGTTGGCTTGTCATGTATGGACAAGTGAGCAACCCGCCAGTTCGCGCGCGCGGCGCGCGCTGTCGAAATCGCAGCAGGCCGCGTGCGCGCTGCGCAGCAGGGCGGCATCAGCGCTGTGTGGGAGGCAGCAGCAATTCCAGCGACGCAGCAGCGCTTCCCTAGGAGAGCACGGGTGGCACGCTTCCTGCTGAAGTGGTGGTCAAGGAGGATTGCCATGACCACA
>JBKHWY010000287.1:0-6105 GCA_046566285.1 Gammaproteobacteria bacterium
TCTTCGACGGGACGGTCGGCTCAGGCCCAGGGCGTCCTGTCACGCCACCCGGCATCGAAACTGCCGACTTCGGCGACGGTGGCGTAGTCGAGCAGGGCCTCGGCCAGCAGCACCGGCGGCACCCGCGCGGGCGGGACTTCGCGCTCGCCGCCACGAAAACGCTCCAGGCTATAGAAGCTGAGTGACTTGAGTGCCGCCGGATGGTTTTCCTCGGGCAGGGTATTGCCCGAGAATTCGATGCGCACGCCCACGCCGGCGCTGACGAACTCCTTGTTGTAGTCGACGAAGATCGGTCCGTCTTCCGCCACGCCGCGCTGGTAACCGAGCTTGGTGAAGGCGCTGCGCAGCGTGAAGGTGTCGCTCATCCAACCGACGAAACGGTCCGGCGACGCGTCTGCGTCGGGCACGCGCTTCATCTGCTCGAACAAGGCGCTGATCTTGTAATCCTTCAGGTGCCGGCTCCACGCGGCGGCTTCCTGCGCGGGCATCAGCACCGCGTGGGCCAGGCGCACCTGGGCGTCGCCCGGCAGGTCCACTTCCTCGTCGCGCCAGTCGATGAGCGTTCCGTCCTCGCTGGGGCGGAACGATGCCAGGACCGCGCCGCTTGGGTCCAGGGCCTGCCATACCAGGCGCTGTACCAGCCGTCCCGCCACCGGGTGCTGCTGCAGGCAGGCGCGCCATTCGGCCACGGGCCACTGCCGCCCGCTGCACATGGCTTCATACAGGCGCGGGGTCTGCACGTCGATGACCTGCTTGACTTCCTTCTTGCAGGTGGCCAGCAGCGCTTTGCCTTCCTTGATCGCTTCTTCATCATCCGTCTGGCGCGGGGCGGGCAGGGCGGCGACCGGCTTGCCGTCGGCATCCTTGAGCACCGGTTTCATCTTGGCGTCCAGGGTGACGGTGAAGGTGCGGCTGCCGTAGGGCAGCGTCAGCACGCCGTGCTCGTCCAGGCCACCGGTGGGGATGGTGCGGTCGGCCAGTTCGTCCTGGCTCCAGCCGGCGCGCTCGGCGATGCGCTGCACCAGCACGCCCGCCTTTTCCTTTACCGAGGCGGTGCGGTGGCGCCGCGAGATGCCGAGGATGAACTGGATCACGGCGTTCTCGCGCGCCAGGCTGGCCGCCTCCAGCAAAGCTTCGATCTGGAAGCGGCGCCGGTGGTTGTCGCGCATGTAGTGGCTGATGGTGGCCACTAGCTGCTGCGCGGGCACGCCGTGAATCAGCGCCAGCAGGCCCTTGTCGTTGATCGCCGTGGTCACGTACTCGGCCAGCTTGCGCCGCTTGATGAAGGTGAACAGGGCGTCGCCTTCCAGCGCGCCCACTTCCTGCAAGTCGGGGAACAGCTGGTAGATGGACATCTGCCGGCTTTGCACCTGCGGTGCATAGGTGTGCGCGAAGTCGCTGGCTTCTTCTTCGGATGGATGGGTGGTGTCGCGCGCGATGAAGGCGTGCAGCAGGAAGGCGCCCAGGGCCGCGCGGCTGGGCGCGTCCAGCAAGGCAAGGTAGCGTTCGAGGATGGCGTTGCCGGCCGGTTCCTTGAGCTTGTGAGCAAGCGTGACCCACCAGCGCACGATGGCCGGCTCCACCGGCGTGCCGTCGCGCCAGGCGCAGGGTGGCAGTAGGTCCAGGTTCAGCCACGCCAGGCCCGCCGGCGGCTTGGCTTTCAGCGCCTTCTGCGCCTGGGCCAGCAGCTTGGCGGGCGCGAACCAGGTGGCCAGGTCCTCGCCCATCTGTTCGAGCACCGTCAGCAGCGCGGCGGTCACGGTCTCGCGCGACTCCGCCTCCAGCGTGCGGTACAGGGCCGGGATGGCGCTGCGCGCGTCCATGCGGCCGATCCAGCGCGCCGCCTGGATGCGTTCGTCCTGGATGCTCGAACCCAGTTGCGCGCTCACGCGCTCCACCACGTCGGGCAGGCGTTCGAGCAGAGCCTGGGCGCGTTCGCGATAGGCGCGGTTATCGCACAAGGCCAGTTCCATCAGGCGCGCGTGCCAGCGCGCGGGCAGGAGCGGGAACACGGCCAGCAGGTCCATCGCGTGGATGGGCGCATCGTCGTTGAACACGCGCCGCTCGCCCGGCGGCAGCGGCGCCAAGCCTTCGTCGATGACTTCGGGGAGCACGCCGAAGAGCGGCCAGGCCCGCTCGGGTCCGACCGCCTTGCCGGGCCTGCCCCAGCCATAGTCGATGCAGCCGGTGCTGATCTCGTAGGCCGGCAGGCCGGCGGCGATGCACTGCTGCGTCATGGTGCGCGCGTCCAGGCTGCCGGGTTCCTGCTTCTTCATCCAGGTCTGGAAATAATGTTCGTAGCCCAGCCCATAGCGGAACGGCGCGCTGTACCTGAGCCAGCGCAGCAGGTGCGGAAAGCCGCAGCCAGGCAGTTCCAGCCAGCCGAGATCGAAGTTCAGCACGGCGTGGAGGTCGGCGTCGCCAAGGATGGCGCTGTCGTTGTCGCTGCATTCGCCGTTGAGTGCGCGCAGGGCCTGCTGCAAATGGTTGTCGTCGATCCTGCCGTGGCGCTCGAGCGCTGCGGCGGCCCAGTGCTGGGACGACGAGGTGGCCGGCCGCGCGTCGCCGTCCTGGGCCAGGCGCGCGCGCAAATGCTGTTCGCGCGCGGCCCGGTTGCTCCTGAAGCATTCCAAGGCCTCGTCACCCAGCGGCGCCGTGTCGGCGCTGGGCGCAACCGGCGGCGCGGGCAGCTCCGGCACCACGACCGGTCCGCCGATGCGCTCTTGCAGCAGCAATGTGCGCATGGCCTGGCGCACCGAGATCCGGCTTTCGACGGCGATGGCGCGCTCGATGCGGGCGGCTGCATCGGGCAGGCCGGTGCGCAGCGCGATATCGGCGGCGCGCTGGCGCACCTCGGCTTCGCGGTCGGCCAGGGCGCCGTCGAGTTCACCCTGCCAGCGTGCCGGCTCGAGGCCGCGCAGCAGCGCGGTCGCGCGCCGGCTGACCTCAAAGCGGCCGCGCACCGCCAGGCGCACCAGCAGGGGCGGCAGAGGATCGGGCAGGGCGGGCAGGCTGGCCAGCATTGCCAGCAGCGCGGCTTGCCCATGCTCCGTCAGCTTGGGCGCGATGCGGGCGACATCCTTGGCATGCTCGTCGAGGTAGTGCACCAGCGCGGGGTCGTCCAGCAGGGGATGGGAAGGGCTGTCGAACACGGTGCGCAACACGGCGTCGGGGCCTTGGGATGCGAGCACGGGCAACGCGGAGTCGAGGTCGGCAACTGGGGAAGAGGTCATTGAATCGATGGCAATTTTGCGAAAACGGCATGCTGCCATGTTTTCGTGCCATCCGCAAACGACTCTTGTATTGTGCTCAAGCTTATGTGCTCAAGCTAATTGCACTTGCCGCGCAGCTTGGCGACCAGCACGAACGGCGCCGCCAGCAAGCCGCCCAGCTGGAACGGACCGATGCCCGTGGCCTGGCGTTTCAGGCCATCCGGACGCAGGCAGCCGGGCACGCGCGCTTCCTCGAATTCGCGGCCGAATCTTTCGTAGCGCTCGCCCCGTAGCACATCGCCGTCGGGCCGGCTGGGCGGCGTCTCCTTGGCCGCGTCGGCCAGCGTGGCGCGCACTGCTTCCTCGACCACATGCGGATCAACGACGCCGGTCTTCGGTGCGCTCTGCTGCGCCCAGTCCGGCGCCACCACGGGCGGCGCGGAGTTTTGGGCCATCACAGGCAGGTGCAGCAGCAACAGGACGGCGGCGCAGGGGCGACGCATGAGTCAACTCTCCGGGAAAATCGTTCGCCGTCCAATGTACACCAGACGCTTGCCGTCTTGTCAGTATTTCGTATCTGCATACATCGACGCAGGGCAGCGGTGTAGAATCGCCAGCTCCGCTTAACCTCGTACCTGCTTTGGCTGCATCGAACTACATCGGCCGCTTCGCCCCGTCGCCCAGCGGCCCCCTGCATATCGGCTCGCTGGTGGCCGCCATGGCCAGCTACCTGGACGCCAAGGTCCACGGCGGCCAGTGGCTGGTGCGCATCGAGGATGTGGACGAAGGGCGTGCGGTGAAGGGCGCCGACCAGGGCATCCTCGACCTGTTGCAGCAGCTCGGCATGAAGTGGGACGGGGAGGTGGTGTGGCAGAGCCGCCGCAAGGCCTTGTACGAAGCCGCCGCCGCGCGCATTGCCACGTGGTGCTACCCCTGCGGCTGCAACCGGCGTGAGATCGCCGATTCGCGCCTGGGCTTTGCGCCCGACGGCGCCGCCATCTATCCGGGCACCTGCAGGCATGGCCTGGCGCCCGGGCGCAGCATGCGCAGCCTGCGCGTGCGCGTGCCCGAGCCGGGCAAGGATCTGATCGCGTTCGAGGACCGCCTGGCGGGACGGGTGGAGCAGCGCCTGGCCACCCAGTCCGGCGACTTCGTATTGAAGCGCGCGGATGGTTACTGGGCCTACCAGCTGGCGGTGGTGGTGGACGATGCGGTTCAAGGCGTCACCGACGTGGTGCGCGGTGCCGACCTGATCGACTCCACCGCGCGCCAGATCTACCTGCAGCAGCTATTGGGCGTGCCAACGCCGCGCTACCTGCACGTGCCGGTGGTGCGCAACAGCGACGGCGAGAAGCTCTCCAAGCAAACCGGCGCGGCCGCCATCGCGCCGGAGAGCGAAGCACAGGTGCGCGAAGTGCTCGAGCGCGCAGCGCGCCATCTCGGCCTTTCTGTTGCCGCCGCGTCGGTGCCGGCGTTCTGGTCCTCCGCCACCGACGCATGGGCCACGCTCTTGCGCGGTCAGCGCTCGATCATGTAGCTGTGCAGTTCGAAGATGGTCTTGTCGCCATCGCGCTCGCACGAGCCGTTCATGACTTCGCCCTTTTTGATAACGAGCTGGACTTCGGTGCCGGCGCTTTTTCCTGCGCAGAGCTGATGCGCCTTGGCCGGCACGGCCGGCAGCGGCTTGGGCGCCGGCGGCATCGGCGGCACGGGTGGCATGGGTGGCATGGGTGGCATGGGTGGCATGGGCGCCACGCGGTGCTCGGCACAGCGGCATTCTTCGGCGAAGCTGGCGGCGGACGCGGTGCACAGCACTGCAAATAGACTGGCGGTAAAGCGGGCTTTCATTCGGTTTCTCCTGGTTGGTTGGGGCATGAAGAAGCTTGCCCAACAAATGTGGAGAAACCGTGGAGGCGACGCGCTACTCGAGCCGGTAGCCCAGTCCATAGACCGACGTGATCGGGTCGGCATCCGGCATCGCCGCCGCCAGCTTGCGGCGCAGGTTCTTGATATGGCTGTCGATGGCGCGCTCGAACGTGTCCAGGCTGTCGTGGCGGATCAGGTCCAGTAGCTGGGCGCGCGAGAACACGGTGCCGGGCCGGCGCGCCAGCGCGGCCAGCAGCTTGAATTCGGTCGGGGTGAGCACCAGCGTCTGGCCGCGCACGCTGATGCGCTGCGCCGCCTCGTCCACCACGATGGCGGGGGCTCCAACCGGTGGGGCGCTGCGGCGCAGGATCGCCTTGATGCGTGCCATCAGTTCGCGCGGGCTGAAGGGCTTGCACAGGTAGTCGTCCGCACCCGTCTCCAGCCCCAGCAGCCGGTCGATTTCTTCCACCCGCGCGGTGACCATGATGATCGGGACACTGGAAAATGCGCGCACCGCGCGGCACAGCGCGATGCCGTCCAGGCCGGGCAGCATCAGGTCGAGCACGATGATGGCCGGGACAGCCGCGCGGATCGCCGCCAGGGCGGCCGCGCCGTCGCCGAACAGGGTGGGCAGGTAGCCGGCCGCGCGCGCGTAGTCGGCCATCAGGGCGGCCAGCTCCGGTTCGTCCTCGACGATGGTGACGTGGAGGCTCATGCGGGTTGCCGCGGCAGTGTGAGGGTCACGCGCAGGCCGCCCAGCGGTGAGTGGCCGAAGGCGAGCCGACCGCGATGGGCCTGCACGATGCGCCGGCACAGTGCCAGGCCGAGGCCGGAGCCGCCATGCGCGCGGCTGCGCGAGGCTTCCACGCGGTAGAAGCGCTCGCCCAGGCGCGCCAGCGCCGCGTCGGCCACGCCCGGCGCGGTATCGTCCAGGGTGATGGCCAGCTCGGCGCCGCTGTGCGCGCCCAGCACGACCCGACCCGGCGCGGTGGTGTAGCGCAGGGCGTTTTCCAGCAGATTGTCGATG
>JBKHWY010000288.1:0-6103 GCA_046566285.1 Gammaproteobacteria bacterium
CACCCTGGTACTGGGCGGCACACGCTCGGGCAAGAGCCGCTACGCCGAACAGCTGGCCGCCCAGGGCGGCGGCGAGGTGGTGTACATCGCCACCGCGGAGGCCCGGGATGCCGAAATGGCCGAGCGCATCGCGCATCACCGCGCCAGCCGGCCGGCCCCCTGGACGACGGTGGAAGAGACGCTGCACCTGGCTGACGCCATCGAGCGCCACGCCCGGCCCGGCCGGGTGGTGCTGGTCGATTGCCTGACCCTGTGGCTGAGCAACCTAATTTTCTCCGCCGGCGACCTCCCCGATACCGGCCGCATCGCGCTCCCCGCGCTCTTCCTGGAACAGCGCCAGCGCCTGCTGGACGGGCTGGCGCGCGCCGGCGGCGATGTGGTGCTGGTGTCGAACGAGGTGGGCCTGGGCATCGTGCCGATGGGCGCGGTCACGCGCTGCTTTGCCGATGAAGCGGGCCGGCTCAACCAGGCCGTGGCCGCGCTGGCCACGCGTGTGGTGTTCGTGGCCGCCGGCCTGCCGCTGGCGCTGAAGGGCGCGCCGTGCTGACTGGGCTGAGCCTCGGCGCGACCGCCCTGCTGCTGGCGGCGGGGATCGCCCTCGACCTGCTGCTTGGGGAAGCACGCCGCTGGCATCCGCTGGTCGGCTTCGGGAACCTGGCCAGTGCGATCGAGCGCCGGCTGAACCGGGGCAATGCACGCTTCATTCGTGGCGCAATCGCGTGGACCGTGGCGGTCGTGCCTCTGACCTGCCTGGCGGGGCTGGCCGTTGACGCGGGCGGCTACGCCGTGCATGCCTTGCTGCTGTACCTGGCCATCGGCCTGCGCAGCCTGCGCGAACACAATCTGCCGATTGTGGCGGCGCTGGAAGAAGGCCAACTGGAACGGGCGCGCGCGCTCACCGGGCGCATCGTCAGCCGCGATACCGCAAACGCCACGCCCGCCGACCTGGCCAAGGCAAGCGCCGAATCGCTGCTGGAAAACGGTAACGACGCCGTGTTCGGCACGCTGTTCTGGTTTATCGTCGCCGGTGGCGCGGGCGCGGTGCTGTTCCGTCTTGCCAACACGCTGGACGCGATGTGGGGCTACCGCAGCCAGCGCTTTCTGCTGTTCGGCCGCACGGCGGCGCGCATCGACGACGTGCTGAACTACCTGCCGGCGCGGCTCACGGCCCTGTCGTACGTGCTGCTGGCGCGCGAACGTCGAAGCGCGTGGCGCTGCTGGCGCTCGCAGGCCTCCGCCTGGTCGAGCCCCAACGCCGGCCCGGTGATGGCCAGCGGCGCGGGCGCGCTGGGCGTGCGCCTGGGCGGCGCGGCCACCTACGACGGCGTGATCGAACAGCGCCCGCCGCTGGGACAGGGCGCCGAACCCGTCCCGGCGGACATCCGGCGCGCGTGGTCGCTGGTGGTCCGCACCACCCTGCTGTGGGTAGCTGTGATGGCCCTGTGCGCGCTGGCCGCTGGAGCGCTGCATGCTTGAACATGGCGGCAACCTGCGGGCGGCAAGTAGCCAGTACGGCTTCGCGCTGGACCAATGGCTGGACCTCTCGGCCGGCCTGAATCCGCACTGGTATCCACCGCCCGCCATCGCAGCGCAGGCCTGGCACCGGCTGCCCGAGGCCGACCCGGAGCTGCTGCAGGCGGCCCAGGCGTACTACGGCGCGCCCGCCATGCTGGCCGTGGCAGGAACGCAGGCCGCCATCCAGGCCTTGCCGGCGTTGCGCCCGCCGTCGCGCATTGTGGTGGCGGCGCCTTCCTACGCCGAGCACGCGCACCATTGGAGCCGGCATGGCCACACCCTGCGCGAAGTGCCGTATGCGCTGCTGCCGCAGGCGGTGGCGCACTGCGATGTGCTGGTTGTCTGCAATCCGAACAACCCGACCGGTGCACGCGTGCCGCCGTCCGACTTGCTGACTTGGGCCGCCGAACTGGGTCGGCGCGGCGGCTGGCTGGTGGTGGACGAAGCATTTGCCGACACCGCGCCCGACCTCAGCGTGGCAGCGCACAGCCAGATGCCCGGGCTGATCGTGCTGCGCTCGATCGGAAAGTTCTTTGGCCTGGCCGGCGTGCGGGTCGGCTTCGTGGCGGCGCAGGAAGCGCTGCTGACGGCATTGGCCGATGCGCTGGGACCGTGGACCATCAGCGGCCCGGCCCAGCAGATCTGCATGGCCGCGCTGCTCGACCTGCGCTGGCAGGCCGAGACGCGCCAGCGGCTGATTGCGCAGGGGGCGCGGCTGCATGCCCTGCTGTCCGCGCACGGCATCGAGGCGGCGGGTACGCCGCTGTTCCAATGGTGGGCGCAAACGCGCGCGACGGATTTTCACCGGCATATGGCCGGGCGGGCCATCTGGGTGCGCCTGTTTGGCGGCGCGGCACGGGGCATTCGGCTGGGGCTTCCGCCCGATGAAGATGGATGGCGCCGCCTCGGCGCTGCATTACGCGACTGGAATCGACAATCATGAAGAAGCTCTTCCTTTCCTCCCTGCTGGCCGCCTGCGTGGGGCACGCCGGGGCGGCAATCACCGTCACCGATGACGATGGCCGCACGGTCACGCTGGCCAAGCCGGCCCAGCGCGTCATCGCGATGGCGCCGCACGTGACCGAGCTGCTGTTCGCGGCCGGCGGCGGCGAGCGCATCGTCGGCGCCGTCACCTACAGCGACTATCCGGAAGCGGCCAAGCGCATTCCCAACATCGGGACCAACCGCCAGATCGACCTCGAACGCGTGATTGCCATGAAACCGGACCTGATCGTGGTCTGGATGCATGGCAGCTCCGAGCGCCAGGTCGAGCAGCTGGGCGCGCTGGGCATACCCATGTTCCACAGCGAGCCGCGCAAGCTCGACGACATTCCCGCGAGCGTGGCCAAGCTGGGCCAACTGCTCGGCACCACGGCTGCCGCCAACGCGACGGCGACCGATCTGCGCCGCCGCCTGGCGACCCTGAGCGCCCGCTATGCCAGCCGCCCCAAGGTGCGCCTGTTCTACCAGGTGTGGGACAAGCCGCTTTATACGCTCAACGGCACCCACGTCGTCAGCGATGCGGTGCGCCTGTGCGGCGGCGAGAATATCTTCGCCGACATGAAGGTGACTGCACCGGTGGTGAGCGTGGAGGCAGTGCTGCAGCTGGACCCGGAGGCGATCTTCGACACGGCCGAACGCAGCGAGGGCAGCATGGGCGTGGACATCTGGCGCCCCTATCCCACCATGACGGCGGTGCGACGCGGGAACCTGTTCAAGGTGGACGGCAACCTCACCAATCGCGCAGGCCCGCGCATGATCGCGGGAACGGAAGCAATCTGCGAGAAGCTGGAACTGGCGCGCCAGCACCGGCCTAAAGCGCGATGAAGCTCCCCTTCCCGACCTTGATGGTGCAGGGGACCACGTCGGATGCCGGCAAGAGCACCGTGGTCGCGGCCTTGTGCCGCTTGCTGCGCAACGAAGGCGCGCGTGTCGTGCCGTTCAAGCCGCAGAACATGGCCTTGAACAGCGCGGTGACAGAGGATGGCGGCGAGATCGGCCGGGCCCAGGCGCTGCAAGCGGCCGCCGCCGGGCTGGCCCCGCACACGGACATGAATCCGGTGCTGCTCAAGCCGTCCTCCAATGTGGGGGCGCAAGTCATCATCCACGGCCGCGTGCGCGCCCAGATGAATGCGCGCGACTACCAGCATTACAAGACCACGGCCATGCAGGCAGTGCTGGAGTCCTATGGCCGGCTCCGGACCCAGTATGAACACGTGATCGTCGAGGGCGCCGGCAGCCCGGCCGAAATCAACCTGCGCGAGCGCGACATCGCGAACATGGGCTTTGCCGAAGCGGTCGACTGCCCGGTGATCCTGGTGGCGGACATCGATCGGGGCGGCGTATTCGCCCATATCGTCGGCACCATGGCCTGCCTGTCTCCCAGTGAACGGGCACGCGTGCTGGGCTTCGTGATCAACCGGTTTCGCGGCGACCTGTCGCTGCTGGATCCGGGCTTGGCCTGGCTGGAGCAGCAAACCGGCAAACCGGTGCTGGCGGTGCTGCCGTACCTGGAGGGGCTGTTCCTCGATGCCGAGGATGCGGTCGATACCGTGCAGGCGCAGCACGGGGCGTTCAGGGTGGCGGTGCCGCGCTTGCCGCGCATGAGCAACCACACGGACTTTGACGCCTTGCGCGCGCATCCCGACGTGGACTTGCGCTTTGTCGGCGCGGGTGAAGCGATACCGCCGGCGGACCTGGTCATTGTGCCTGGCACGAAGAACACCCGGGCCGACCTGGCGTGGATGAGGGACCAGGGCTGGCATGCACACTTGCAGCGGCACCTGCGCTATGGCGGCAAGGTGATTGGCATCTGCGGTGGCTTCCAAATGCTGGGCGGGTCGGTGACCGACCCGGACGGGGTGGAAGGCACGGCTGGCATGTCCGATGGCTTTGGGCTGCTCGACATGCACACCTCGTTGACGTCCTCGAAGACGCTGGTGCGGGTGAGCGGACGCTGTGCGTTTGCCGATGCGGCAGTCAGCGGATACGAGATCCACATGGGGGTGTCGGCAGGCGCGGCGCTCGCCCGGCCGGCATTTCACATCGATGGCCGGGACGAGGGCGCGGTGTCCGCCGACGGCCAGGTACTGGGCAGCTACCTGCACGGGATGTTCGACCATCCGCAGGCCTGCGCCGCCCTGCTACACTGGGCCGGTTTGGCGTCTGGCCATGTGGTGGACACCCATGCATTGCGCGAGGCGAGCCTGGAGCGCATCGCCGAGACGGTCCGGCCGCTGCTGTCCCGGCTGGGCGGCCTGGCGTGGCCGGCGTGATCCGCTTCAAGCAGCGGGCTTCTCGGTGGACTGGGACAGCAGATGGCCCAGCACCTTTTCGCGGTTCGCCATCACGAAGCTGATGAAGGTGGGCTCTTTCACAGCCAGCTTGATCAGACCCGGCAGCAGGACGTAGCAGTAGGAGGCCACCATCCGGACGGTGTCGTCATTGCGCAGTGCCGCCTGCGTCAGATCGGACGACTTGCCCATCAGGATGGGGACGATGGTTTCCTTGTGCTTGTCGACGACGGCGCTGACCGAGCTGGAGAGTTTTTTCTCAAGCGTGCCTTGATCATCCATGATTCGCTCCGAATGTTGATTTGGGGAACTAGCATGTTGACGTGACCGAGATGTTGGAATGATGATTTTGAGCAACTTAGCGGGCGTGCTCACCCGCAAACTATTCTGATGACACTCTATGATTGATTCACTTAAAGCCGTTCTGTTCGACATCGACGGCACCCTGCTATCGCGCGGCGAAGCCATCGAGGGCGCTGCTGCCGCGGTAGCCCATGCGCGCTCGCTCGGCCTGCAGGTACGCTTCCTGACCAACATATCCGGTCGCACACCCGAACGCATCGCTGCCGACCTGGGCGCGGCCGGGATTCCGGTCGTCTCGGCTGAAGTGCAGACTGCCACTACGGTATGTGTGGCCATGTTGCGCAAGCGAACGGGAGTGCGTTGCCACCTGATGGTGCCGCCCGATGTGCTGCCCATGTTTGACGGAATCGAGCGCGATGATGAGCATCCGCAGGTCGTGGTCATCAGCGATATCGGCGAGCGTTTCGATTTTCATACGCTGAACCGGGCCTTCCTGATGCTGCGCGCGGGGGCGGAACTGATCGCCTTGCAGAAGAACCTCTTCTGGTTCGATACCGATGGCGCCAAGCTCGACTGTGGCGCCTTCGTGCTGGGACTGGAAGCGGCGGCGCGCACGCAGGCGACTGTCACGGGCAAACCGTCACGGGTCTTCTTCGACAGCGCACTGGAAAGCGTGGGTTGTGCCGCCGGTCAGGTATTGATGGTGGGAGACGATATCTCGACCGATGTGGCGGGTGCCATGCAGGCCGGCCTGCGTACCGCGCTGGTTGGCACCGGCAAATATGCGGACGGGCAGACTAGCCATCCGGATTGCCAGCCCGATCATTTCATCGCGAGCGTCAAGGAATTGCCTGCTCTGCTGGCCAAGCTGTGAAGATCACCGTTTTTGGCCGCGTAAACGAAAAAACCCCAGCATTTCTGCTGGGGTTTCTCTTATAACTAGCCTGACGATAACCTACTTTCACACTGGTTGCAGCACTATCATCGGCGCA
>JBKHWY010000289.1:0-6102 GCA_046566285.1 Gammaproteobacteria bacterium
CAATCCACTCGTGCGCGCCGGAATAATATTCATGGTTGCCGGTGACGAAAAACGCCCCATCGCGCGCCCTCAGCCGCGCCAGCGGCTCGGTATGCAGGCGCAAGCTGCGCACGCTGCCGTCGACCAGGTCGCCGGTGATGGCGATCGCGTCCGGCTTCAGGCCATTGACGCGGGTGACGATGGCGTTCAGGTAACCGCGCTTGATGGTCGGTCCCACGTGAATGTCGGAAATCTGCACGATGCTGTAGCCATGCAGCGCTTCCGGCAAGCCTTCGATCGGCACCTCGACCTGCACCACCCGCGCCACCCGGCGGGCGTTGATGTAGCCAATGAAAGTAGCCAGGGTGGCCAGGATCGGCACGGCGATCGCGCTGAGACGCTCGGCGCGCGCATCCGCGCCATCGAACAGCGTGGCCAGCAGCAGACCCAGGTCGCGCAGCAGAGTCAGCACGAACAACGAGGAAAGAAGCCCATCGCCAGCAGCCCAAGCCAGGTCAGCCGCTCGCCCCACCTGGCCTGCTTCATGCGCGAACCGATCAGGCCGGTGGGCAGCAGCAAGGTCGAGATCGCCAGCAGCAGCACGCCCACTGCCACCCCGCCGGTGGACAGGTTCAGCGGTGGAATCAGGCGCAAGCCGATATACGTGTGCAGGAGCGCAAGCAGGGTCAGGACAAGAATGACGGCGCGGCGCGGGGGCATGGCGATTCCTCACAACGGGTTGATCCAGGATAGATGGGGCGGGAGACCGCTTCTGCAAGACCTGTTACAAGCACTGTTCCATTTGTAAGATTCTGTATGAACAATGGTTTTTCCCACGCCCGTGGATATAGTGGAGTCATGAACCGGTGCTGTTGCGATCATGTCGATCCCGCCGGAAGCGAAAGGAACCTAGCCATGCATGCCAAATCCTCTACCATTGCTACCATTGCTTCTGTTGCCAGCGCGGTCGTCCTGTCGGCCGCCCTGCCGGGCACGGCCGCAGCCAGCGACCGTGGCGTCAATACGGCCGTCGGCGCGGTTGTCGGCGCGGCGGTGGGGCACAGCGCAGGTGGGCGCGATGGCGCCCTCATCGGCGGCGTGATCGGCGCAGCCGTCGGCAACTCGATTTCCACCCATGACCGTCACGGCCGCACCCGCGTGTCCGCCCAGGTCAATAACGGATACTACGCCGATCCGTACTACGGCGACCGTTACAACGGCGACCGCTACTATCGCGAAACCCGCTATGTACGCCCGCAACCGGTGTACGTGGAGTCGCGCCGCTACTATGAGCCGGCCCCCGTCGTCTACGAGCGTCCGGCGCGCTACTACCGTGAGCCGGAAGTGATCGTCGTCGAGCGCGGCCGCGGCCATCGCCACCATCACCACCATCACGGTCATGGCTACGGCCATGGCGGCTGGTAAGCCTGATACCGATTACGTTGCACATCCCCTCTGGCGGCCTTCGGGCCGCTTTTTTTATTGGCGCTGTCACCGTTAAGTGTGGATATTGAACGGTCCTCATGTGCGCCACGGCCACGCCAATGATCGCACAGCGCATACTCGTCCTTACCGCCCGACCGGGCGATCCACCGATTGGAAACCATCCAGGCCCCGATCCGCCGCCGTGGTTTCCAAAGCGCTGCCCATACCGCTTTCAAATATCAGTACCAATTGGTGTGGCTGTTCAACCAGCAGCTCGTGCTTCGACGTCAGCTCGACCATATCCTTGCGTATCAAGGTAATCGCATGGGTTCCGTACGGGAGCACGGTCGAGGCATATTCGCCGATGTTGATCTGTTCGAGCGACTTGCCATCCACCATCACCTTGATGACACCGCCGCCCATCTTGCGCCCCATTTCACGGTGGGCAAAGTCCCAATTCATCAGACCAGGGTCGCGCCGATAGATGCGCGGATATTCGTTCAAGAACACCACTTTGGCCATCCCCGCCTGCGCTGACGGCGCCAAGATATCGCCGCTGGCGTGAGGTAGCTCCCGTGGAAACGGTGCAAAGGTCGAGAGGCTGGCACATCCCCCCAGTAAAAACATTGCCGAGCACAGCATCATCAAACGCCTCATCGCTTCCCCCTTCTTAAATCGGATTTACCGTCGGTCCACTACTCATTTTCTTTCTGATTCACGAGGCGGATCGAATCGACGCAGTGAAAAATACAATGATAAACCAACAACTACGGGGCAGTTCACGGTGACAGCGCCGCTTTCCTCGCCCCTCCGCTAGCGACTAGCGTCACGGCATCCGCCGTGCACTGTTCTGGAGGGAAACCATGCTTCAAGCCGACTCCATCGTGCAGCTGGCCGCAGGCCGCTACCGCTTGTGCGAGCGGCTGGCCGGGTCCAGCTACGGGATCGTCTGGCGCGCGGTGCGCGAGTGCAACGGCGAATCCCTTGCCCTCAAGTTCATCAACGCAGACCAGATGGCGCGCGCCGCGCCCGGCCTGCGCCAGCGCTGGCTGGACAGCGCCGCCAGCGAAATGCGCTTGCTCGGCAGCCTGGCGCCATGGGACGCCCGTCACATCGTGCGCATGCTCGACAGTGGCCATCACCAAGGCCTTCCAGTACTGGCCCTGGAACTGCTCGACGGCAGCCTGGACCAGGAGGTCGCCGGCGAACCCGTTCCTTTAACGCGCGCACTCGGCTGGCTGGCCCAGGTCAACCAGGCCCTCGCCCGCATCCACCAGGCCGGCTGGTGCTACCTGGACCTCAAACCCGCCAACCTGCTGCGGTACCCGGACGGCAGCCTGCGCCTGACCGATTTCGGCACCAGCCGCCGGATCGCGGATGGCCCCAGCGTGACCTATGCCGGCACACCCAGCTGGCAGGCGCCCGAGCAGTTCTTTCCCAACCCGAGCGGGCAGTACCCTTGCGACATCCGCAGCGACTATTTCGCCCTCGGCCTCCTGCTCCACCACCTGGTGACGGGCGGACGGCAGCTGCGCTATTGCGCCGCCTGCGCCGACGCGTTCAAGCGGCACGGCTCGGCGGGCGGCGCCTGGCTGCGGGCGCGCCACGCAGGCGCGGTCCCGACCACCTTGCACGACGACGAAGCCGCGCTGGTCGCCCGGCTGGCGGGCGATTCGGCACTGCGGCTCCTGCGCGCCCTGCTGGCCCCCGAGCCAGGCCGGCGTCCAGCCAGCGCGCTGGCGATCAGCCGGATGCTGGCCGAGGCCGGGGCGGCGCGATACCCACTGCGCAGGGCCGCATGAGACGCCTCGCCATCGCCGCGCTTGCGCTGCTGTGCGCCCTGCAGCTCCTGGCTGTGCTGCGCGCGCCGCCCGCCTACGCGCCGTCCCGCATCAGCGTGACCCAGGCACCGGGAGAGGCTCTCGAACTGGGACGCTCCGAACTGGGCGCGCCGCAGGCAGCCGCCCGCCAGCTCACGCTGCGCCGCGACGCCGGCGGCCGCTGGTGGCTGCGCAATCTGGCGCCCCACCGCCCCATCACGCTGATGGCCGACGACAGCGAAATCCGCACAGGCCAATTCTCGCTGCACGGCGGCGAACGGCTTGTCATCGGCGCCGCCTTGTTCGATGTCGAACGCACCGGCAGGGCGCTCACCCTGCGCGCCGCTGCCTCGCGTTGGGACTTCGACGGTGCCACCGTGCGACGCGACGGCCAGCCGCAGCCGCCTTGCGTCGGCGCGGGCCTGGGCGAGCGCGCACGGGCGCTCTACAACCGCGCCATGCCCGCGTGGCTGGACGCGCCAAGCGCGCTCGCCCTCGGTGGCAACCTGTACTGCGCCAACCGCATCGGCATCGACGCGACGGAAGCGGCCAGCGCACGCATCGAATGGCGGCACGCGGCGGCCTGGCTGAGCGCTGCGCCCGGCGCACCGGTGCGCGTGAACGGCATCGACCCGGCCATGCGCGAACTGGCCCTCGATGGCGCGACGGGCCTGCGGATCGGCCGTACCCGCTACGCTCTCGCCACGCTGGACGGCGCCCTGACCCTGACGCCGCAGCGCCACGTGGCCTTGTTCAGCGAAGCGCACCGGGAACCCTCGCGCCAGCTCACCTGGCAATGGTCGGCGCGCGACCTGTGGTGGCTGCCCAGCGGCGCCATTGCCGTGCTGCTAACCGCCGGTTGCGCGGCCGTGCTGCTGGCGCGCCGCTATCCGGCCGCGCTGCCGTGGCTCATCTGCGCACTCGGCATGGGCGCCCTCATGCTGCAGCGCGCGGGACTGGCTCCCGGCCTGGGCGTCTCCATGCTGCTGGGCTGGGCCGCGCTCTGGTGCCTGCTGCTGTCCGGCCGCGCCACCCTTGCCCTGACGGCCGCCACCCTGCTATTGGGCGTGGGTTTGCTCTGCCAGCTGGAGCTCGGCCTGGGCGGCATGGCCACCACCTGGGCGCGCCACTTTCACAAGAGCTGCGCCCTGCTGGCCGTCGGCCTGGGGGCAGTCGGCGCGCTGCGCCTGGGCCGGCCGATCGCCCTGCCCGCTCAGGCGCGCACGGAGTGGGGCTTTGGCTTGCTGGCCCTGCTGGCCCTGGCCGCGCTGGCGCTGCAAGTGCTGGTGGGCGACGAGACCGGGGTGTTCAAACTGCAGCCGGTGGAATTCGCCAAGCTCGCGCTGACGCTGCTGACGGCCCACTGCCTGGCGCTCGGGCTGGGCCTGGACCCGGCCTCGTGCGGCGAGCGCGGCGCGCTGCGCTGGCTGCGTTGGCTACGTGTCGGCGCGCCCGTGCTGGTGTTCGGCGCGCTGCTGGCGCTTGCCCTGGTCGGCGTGGACGACTATTCGCCGCTGATCCTGCTGCTGGTCTGGAGTGCGTGCATGGCATGCGCCTGGTCGCTGACCACCCGCACCTACGGCCTGACGCTGCTGCTGGCTAGCGGCGCTTGCGCCTTGGTGCTGGGCCTTGTCGCCCTGCGTGGCGTTGATCCGGGTGAGGTGGCGCAATGGCGCTTTTACGCCGAGCGCTTCCTGGTCTGGCTCGATCCGGCCACCCATCCGCACACGGGCGAGCAGATGCTGCAGGCCGCGCGCGCCATCGCGCAAGGCGGCTGGCTGGGCGCGGACGGGAGGCTGGGACTGGCCAGCCTCGGCGCACCCGCCGGTGCAGTCATGGACATCCCGGCCGTGCAGGACGATTTCGCGCCCGCGTTCTTCCTGCACCGGCACGGGCTGGCAGCGGGGGTGGCCCTGTGGATGCTGCAGGCGCTGTTCCTGGGCGGCGTGCTCCACGCGGCGGCCGCGCACCATCGCAGCCAGGCCGGCGCGCGCGGATTTCGCGCCGCATGGAGCGCGCGCCTGTACTGCTTCGCCCTGTGCGGCGGCGGCGCCTTCGTGCTGGGCCACCTGCTGCTGTCCTGGGGCACCAACCTGGCAATCTTCCCGGTCATGGGCCAGCCGATGAGCTTTTTGTCGGCGGGCGGCAGCCACCTGCTATTTTTCATCTGCCCCCTGCTAGGGCTGTGTGCCATCCCGTGCGCACCCTGTGCGTTCGTACCGCCCACACAAGCAAGGAGAACCGATCATGCCGGTGTACGTTCAACATGAAACCCTCGGGAAGGTTCCCGACGTCTTCAACGCCGAAGCGATCTGGCAGGCGCCGGGCCTGGCGCTGTTCGCGCGCCGCCCCACCCTGCGCGACCTGCTGGAACGCTCGCCGCGCGAGCAGCGCGGACGCGCACCCACGCGCTGCTTCTCGCATATCACCCTGATGCTGGCGCAGGACGAAGTCGACGACGACCGCCACCTGACGCGCGGCGCCCGCGTGCGCGACCTGGCGCAGTCGCTGGCCGCGCTGCACCAGAAGGACTTCGGCGACCTGCTGGGCGGCGACGAAGTGCGCTACGACGTGGTCGGCACCGATGCGCTGGCGCCGGGCGAAGTCGAGGTCAAGTTCGGCCACGCGGTGTACCTGCCCGCCGCCGGGGAAACCCCGCTCTACCAGGTCAGCGCCTCGCTCGATGGCGTGGTGTGGAAACCGGTCTGCCCGATCTACCCGAACCAGCGCCTGGCCCTGGTCGGCCTGGATGGCGAATCGGCCAGCCACGCGGTCCCCGGCTGGCCCTTCGGCGCGGGCGCAGCCATCCTGATGGTCAACGACGGGTCGGACGCACCCATCGAAGTGCAGGTGCGGCCCAAGCAGGCGCTGCAGTGCT
>JBKHWY010000290.1:0-6100 GCA_046566285.1 Gammaproteobacteria bacterium
AACATGGCACTCGATACCAATGCAATCACCTCAAGCATGGCAGGCGCCGGCAGCCCGTGGAAACCGGCCTTGCAGCGCGGCCTGATCGGCGGCAGCGCCGCCAGCATTCTGTCCACCGTGGCCCTGGCCGCGTTCGGCAAGCGTGAATCGGGCAGCATCTATGCGCCCACCAATGCCGTCAGCCACTGGCTGTACGGCGACAAGGCGGCCCTGCAAAACAAGCCGACCCTGCGCTACACCCTGACCGGCTACGCCATCCACCATGCCAGCGCCACCTTCTGGGCCGTGCTGGCCGAGCGCCTGCTGGGCAAGCTGCTGGACCGCAAGGAGCCGCTGACCACGCTCGAAGTCGCCCTGGCCTCCTCCGCCGTGGCCTGCTTTACGGACTACCAATTGACGCCCAAGCGCCTGCATCCGGGCTACGAAAAGCGCCTGTCCAGGCCCGCTTTGGCGGTGGTGTACGGGGCCTTCGGCCTGGGATTGTTCGCGGGCGCCCTGCTGAGCCGGCGCGACACCTGAATCCAGCGTGCCATGGACATGTCTCCATGGGTCGCGGCGCTGATTGCACACGGCCTCTTGGGCGGCGCCGATATCATCCTCAATCACGAGCTGATCGCGCACCTGCCCAGGCAGGTGGCGGCGCGCCGCGAGCTACGGCTGCACAGCCTGCGTGAACTGGCGTTCGCGCTGATCTTTGCCGGCCTCGCGTGGTACGAGTGGCATGGCGCGCTGGCCTTCGTCATCATCGCGCTGTTCGTGTCCGAACTCTGGATATCCACGGTCGACACCGTGCTGGAACTGGACACGCGCCGCCTGCCCGTCACCGAACGCATCCTGCACGTGCTGATGTTCGTGAACCTGGGCGTGGTGATGGCCCTGCTGGGCCGGGACATGGTCGGCTGGATCGCCCAGCCCACCGCGCTCGTGCCTGCGCGCACCGGTGCGCTGGCGTGGGTGCTCAGCGCGCAGGCCCTGCTGGCGCTGGGCTGGTGTATCCGCGACGCCCTCAGCTATCGCCGCCTGGGCCAGTCCGCTGCGGCGCCGGCGCACTGCTGAGCGGCTTGGCGGGCGGAGCGGTTTTGCCGCCTACCTTCTCGCACGTGCCCTTGGCCACCCAGGTCCACTCCTCGCTGGCCTTGGCCGCGGTTTTCGCCTTGGCCGAACAGCCGTGGATGGCGCTGGCAAATTCGTTGCGGCCGCCCTTTGGCGCGCCGTAGCACTTTTCGCGCTCTTGCGCGCTGTCGGCCGCATGGTCGGCCGCGCCCGCCCCACTCCATAGGGTGGCGAGCGCGGCGGCGATGAGGACATGTCGTTGATTCATCGGGGTTCTCCGCAGGGGCGATGGACGTCAGGCCCAATTGTAGAGTCCCGCGCCGGCCGGGCGACATCACGATGTAAATATTTCTCGGGGCGAATTGCCGAGATCTTCCCGTGAGATACTCCGGATTTCCTGATGGGTATTATTTCATCGGATCCGATCGGCGCCCCGCCTGATGACCCCGAGCGCGAAGCAAAAATATCTGACCATTTACCTGTGCGCGGCCGTGTTCTGGACCGTCCTGGGTGCGCTCCACCTGACCGCGCTGTCGCTGGGCGACATCCAGGCCGGCCGCGGCGCCGACCTGTCCTGGCGGCGCTGGATGGTGTTCCTGTCGTCGTATTGTTCGTGGGCCTTCATCACCGCTTTTGTCTACTGGCTGATCGAGCGCGATCCGCCCGGGCGCGACCACTGGCGCTGGCTGGCGCACATGCTGGCCGCGATGCTGGCCTGGCTGGTCATCATTTCACTGATCGTCCAGTTGCTGACCGATCTGCTGTGGCGCGACCCCATCTCCTCCATCGCCGTCATGCTGGGGAACGTGCCGCCTTTCCTGTACCTCTTCAATGCGCTCAAATTCCTGCTCACGTATGGGGCCTGTGCGGGCATTGTCTACTACCGCCACCTGCTGGAGACGAAACTGCAGTTGCTGAAGCTCGAGCGGGTCGCCGCCGAAGCCATGGAAAAGAAATCCCGCCTCGAACTGCAGGCGCTGCAGGCGCAGCTCAGTCCCCATTTCCTCTTCAATGCCCTGAATTCGGTCAGCGGCCTGGCCCGCAACCAGGATGGCCATGCCGTGGTGGAGGTGGTCGCGCGCCTGGCCGACCTGCTGCGCTATGCCGTCGAAGCCACGCGCGAGCCGGCCGTTCTGCTGGAGGACGAATTGCGCTTCACGGCCAACTATGTCGCCCTCCAGCAGATCCGCTTTGTCGGGGGCTTCCGCTATCGAACCGAGGTGCGCCTGGCCGACACGCACGCGTTTTGCCCGCCGTTCTGCATCCAGACCCTGGTTGAAAATGTGTTTGCTCATAACGAGCTTTCATCGACCTATCCCATCGACATCATGGTCGGCATTACCCAGGCCGAGGGACGTTTGAGCGTGGAAGTGGCCAATTCGGTCGCCACACGGGCCGATAGCGAAGGGACCGGCGTGGGCCTGGCCAACCTGGCCGGCCGCCTGAACCTGCTGTACGGCGCCGGCGCCGACCTGACGACGTCGCACAGCGGCGGGTGCTATCGCGCGGCCATCAGCTTTCCGGCAAGGGTGGACTATGATTGAAACCGTCTTCCTGGTCGATGACGAACCGCTGGCGCGGGTGAACCTGCGCCGCGCCATCGAACGCTTCACGCGCTGGAAAGTCATTTTGGAACTGGACAACGGCGAGGGCGTGGAGACCTATGCCCGGCAATTGCAGCCCAGTGTCGTGTTCATCGACATCCGCATGCCCAAGCGTAGTGGCCTGGCCGCCGCCGCGGGTCTGTTGACCCTGGCGCAGCCTCCGCTCATCGTGTTTGTCAGCGCCTACAGCGAGTATGCGCTGCAGGCCTTTGAGCTGTATGCGCTCGATTACCTGCTCAAGCCCTTCAGCGACGAGCGCTTCCAGCAGACGGTGGAACGGCTCCAGAGCGTGGCCGACAATGCCCATGCCAGGGGCTGCATCGAGCGCCAGCAGCTGGACTACGGCGGCGAGAAAAAGTACCTGCAGGTGCTGATCGTCCGCTCCGTGGGCGTCATCCGCGTGGTGGATTTGAAGGACGTGCTGTGGTTCCAGGGCTGCGGCAATTATGTCGAGGTGATCCTGGCCGACGAAAAAATCCTGCACCGCGTCTCGCTGGGCTTTTTGGAAGAGAACCTGGACCCTGGCCAGTTCGTGCGCTGCCACCGGGGCGCGATTGTGCGCGTGGCGGCCATCCGCGAAATCAAGACCTGGGACGACGGGCAGATGACCCTGGGCCTGAAAAATGGCGACACGCCCAAACTGAGCCCGGCCTACAAGGCTGGCGTGCTGGCCGCCATCGAACGGCAATAACACCAGCCGCTTCACCCCACCAAAGCCCGGTTTCGTCCCGCGCCCGGCCACGGCGATCACAGTGCCATTGAAACGCCGATTGCGGTTTCCTAGACTCGTCAAGCCCTCTCTTCAAGTCAAGGAACTCGCAATGAAACGCTCGCAAAGAACGAAGTCGATCCTCGCCGCTGGCACGCTCGCCGCCCTGCTTGCAGGCTGCGGCGGTGACGATGCCACGCCAGTTGCCACCGCCCCCACGACCCCCAGCCCGCCGGCGGCCACCACCACCGCCACCGCGCCGGTGCCATCGTTCGAGACGGTGCAGACTTTCGCCAAGGCGGCCGCGTTCAACGGCGACGGCCTGACGATCGACAAGAACGGCAACATCTATGTGGGCACGTCCAAGGGCGGCACCGTGTACCGGGTCACGCCCGGCGGCGAACGTACCCTGTATGCCACCTTCCCCGCCGGCAGCACGGCCAACGGGTCCGATGTCGACTCCAAGGGCAACCTGTACGTGGCCAACGAAGCGAAGAACATCGTCCACAAGATCACCCCGGACGGGACGGTCAGCGACTTCGCCACCGGCCTGGATGGCCCGGCCGGCATCTACGTCGACGAGCATGACGACGTCATCGTCAGCCTGTACGGCGACGTGGCGGTGAAGTCGACCGGCGCCAAGGTGCTCAAGATCGCCCCGAATGGCGCCATCACCACCCTGGCCAGCGGCAACGGCCTGCTCAACGTGGTCGGCATCACGGGCGACGGCCACGGGCGCTACTTCGCCGCCAACTTCAAGAATGGCGAAGTGTTCGAGATCACCGGCGGCGTCGTCAAGCAGATCAACGCCGGCGGCTCGCGCATCAACCACATGAAGTATGCGGGCGGCTTCCTGTACATCCCCGGCCCGCTCGACCACGTCATCCGCCGCATGGACCTGAACGGGAATGCCGAACTGATTGCCGGCGTGAAGGGCGTGGCCACGACCACCGACGGCCCGGTCCAGACGGCCACGCTGGCGCGCCCGAATTCCATCGACATGACGGCCGATGGAAAGACCCTCTACGTGCTGGAGTTCGACACCGGTAATATCCGGGCGCTGCCGGCATCCAAATAGAGGCCGGCCTCCAGCCCGATCACTTCGACGCGAACTGGAGCGCCTTCGGAACGGCGCTCCATTCGTTGTAGCCATGGGTGACTTCGCCCTTCTCGAAGATGATCAGCTCCTTCTTGTCGATGGGCGCCTCCTTCGCGTCGATATCGGACGACGCGCCCTGCGCATCGAGTACCTCGTCCAGTTCCGACTCCTCCTGCGCCTGCGCCGCGGATGCTTTCTCCGCGCGCAGCTTGCGCGCCTCGGCCAGCTTGTGTTCGTAAAGAGCTTTCACCTTCTCCGAGGTCAGCACATAGTAGTGCGGCGCCGAGCTGCCATTCTCGGCCAACTGCGCGGGACTGAAGGTGACAGGCGGCTTGGGCAGGTAGACGAACACCCACACCACGTGCGGCGCGGCGTTGAGCGCCTGCTTGCCGACGATCCAGCGCTCCTTGACGGACGACTTCACCTCGACTTTCGCCGCCCGGTCGCCTTTGTCCGAAATGACGAAGACGTCGGCGCGCTTGCTGTTGCCGTAGGTGAGGGTGGCCTGCACCTGGCGGCGAAACAGCTCGGATACGACGCCGAACTCGCCGGCAAGCTGAATGAATTGTTTTTCGTGTTGGCTTTTGCCCATGGTGTCTCTGTTCCTGTTCCAATGATCGAGATGAAGTGTACCCGCGCATCCGGCCGCGTCAGAACGCGTAGTTGGCGCGTGCGTACACATAGCGCCCACTGCGGCCGAACGGCGCGTAGTTGGGGAAGGGCGCGTTGCCGCTCGGGTTGAGCGCCGGGCCGACCGATTCGGGATACTGGTCGAACAGGTTTTACGCGCCCAGCGCCAGGCCCAGCTTCTGCGTCAACGCGTAGCGCGCTTCCAGGTCCACCAGGGTTTTCGGATGCAGCACCACGTCCAGCGCCGGGTTGGCGTTGGGCGACAGGACGCGGCCGTAGCGGGTGGCGCGCAGGGTCGCGCCCAGCTGGCCCAGCTTCCAGTTGACGCTGGCGCTTTGCTTGTTGCGCGGCTGGCCTTCTTCGAACGAGAGGATGTTCAGGCGCGCGAACAAGGGCGGGGCGGACTTCAAGGCCGACAGCTGCGCCGTTTCCGGCACCTTGGTCACGTCGGTCTTGTTGAAGTTGGCGGCCACCGTGAAGTCGAACTTGCCGGTCGCGCCGCTGTTCCACGGCCAGTTCAGCACCACGTCCACGCCATCGGTGGTGGTGTCCACGCCGTTGATGAAGAAGCGCCCGCCGCCCACGCCGATGAAGCCCTGGCGCGTCAGGAATTCGCGCACGTCGTCCTGGGTCAGGTTCTCCGACAGCACGATGCGATCGCGCACCTTGATGCGGTAGGCGTCCACGGTCAGGTTGGCCGCACCGAAACGCACTACCGCGCCGAGCGACAGGTTGACGGACTTTTCCGCATCCAGAGGTTTGGCGCCCAGGGCGGCGGCCACCGGATCGGTGGCGCTGATCTACCAGCTGCTCACCGCCTTCTGCGAGCCCGGCGACGAGGTCGTGCACGCGTGGCGCTCCTTCGAGGCCTACCCGATCCTCGTCCGCCTGGCCGGCGCGGTGCCGGTCGCCGTGCCGCTGACCGCCGCCGCCGAGCACGACCTGTCCGCGATGGCCGCCGCCGTCACCGAGCGGACGCGGCTGGTGCTGCTCTGCTCGCCCAAC
>JBKHWY010000291.1:0-6094 GCA_046566285.1 Gammaproteobacteria bacterium
CGTTGAGCGCGTCCGGATAGAACAGCACGACGAAGAACTGCACGGGGCCGGGATTGAAGGTGGCCCAGGGCGCCGAATGCGGGCCGCTGAACACCGCTTCGCCCGCATGGGCGCGCTGGGCGCTGACGATGCCGTTCTCGACCGGGGCCATCGAGCCGCTCAGCAGCCAGGTGACACTGCACAGCGGGGTGGCGGGGTAGCGATTGAATCCGCTCACGTTCGTACAGCCGAGCGTGCTGCGCGCGAGGTAGCACTGCACGCATGAGGTGAGCGCCCGATGCGGTGCGATCAGCTGGGCAGTCGGGGTAACGAGCGTGGATGGGAGCATTCCATTCCTTTGGCTAAGTTGCGTCATTGTAGCGACGCGGCGCGGGTTGTGTCGCAAACGTTCAAGACAAATGGTCGATGGCTGTCCATACTGGGATGGTAGATCCCTGCTACCTGCCACCTGCCACCTGCCACCTGCCCGGAGAACTCCTCATGCAAGACCTTGCGATTGACCACCTGCGGCACATCCGCGAGCTGCCGGGCCCGCGCGCGCTGCCCCTGATCGGCAACCTGATGCAGATGCACTTGCCGAAGATTCACCAGGACATGGAAAACTGGAGCCGCGAATACGGCCCGCTGTTCCGTGTCAGCCTGCCCACCGCCACCATGGTGGTGGTGGCCGACCATGAGCTGGTCGGCCAGATCCTGCGCGACCGCCCCACCACCTTCCGCCGCCCCAGTTGGACCACGGAAGTGGCGGTCGAGATGGGCGGGATCCCCGGCGTGTTCGAGGCTGAAGGCGCCGAGTGGCGCAACCAGCGCCGCATGGTGATGCAGGCTTTTGCCCCGCATGCGGTGAAAGCCTACTTCCCCTCGCTGGTGACTGTGGCCGCACGCCTGCAGCGGCGCTGGGAAGACCTCGCAGCCCAAGGCGCGGCGCTGGACCTGGGCGCCGAGCTGCGCCTGTACACGGTGGACATCATCGCCGGCCTGGCGTTCGGCAGCGACGTCAATACCATCGAGACGGGCGACAATGCCATCCAGCGCCACCTGGACCGCATCCTGCCGGCGGTGGCGCGCCGCAGCCTGTCGCCATTTCCGTACTGGCGCTACGTGAAATTCGAGCGCGACCGCCAGCTCGAGCGCAGCGTGGAAGCGGTGAAGACGGCCGTGTACGACCTGGTGGCCCAGGCCAAGGCGCGCCTGCAGGCCGACCCCGCGCGCGCCACCCCGCCGCGCAATATGCTGGAAGCGATGCTGACGGCGGCGGCCCAGCCGGACAGCGGCGTCACCGAGCGCGACGTGGCCGGCAATGTATTGACCATGCTGCTGGCGGGCGAAGACACCACGTCCAACAGCCTGGCGTGGCTGATCTACCTGCTGCACCGCCATCCCGACACGCTGCGCCGCGCGCGCGCCGAAGTGCTGGAGGTGGCGCCCGACCCGGCGCAACTCACCATCGAGCAGATCGACCGGCTCGACTTCGTCGAAGCCTGCGCGCACGAGGCCATGCGCCTGAAACCGCCGGCCGCCTACCTGCCGCTGGAAGCGCTGGCCGACACCGTGGTGGGGGACGTGGAGGTCCCGAAGGGCACCATCGTCTGGTGCGTCCTGCGCCGCAACAGCGTGAGCGACGCATATTTCCGCGACGCCAACAGTTTCGCGCCGCAGCGCTGGCTGGACGAGCAGGTCAACAAGAAGGTCGCCATGCCGTTCGGGGCCGGTCCGCGCACCTGTCCGGGACGCTACCTGGCCCTGCTGGAAATCAAGGTGGCGATGGCGATGCTGCTGGCGCGCTTCGAGATCGAGTCGGTGCGCACGGCCGGGGGCGGCGAGCCCGAGGAGGTGATGGGCTTTGTGATGTCGCCCGAGGCGCTGGAAATGAGCTTGCGCGCGCGGGGGCGCTAGCCCGGGCGTCGTTGCCGCCGTGTCGATAATTTTTACAGATTTTTCGACAACATTTATGTACTCTCAATATAGACAAACACTTATCGTGTAGGCATAAATCATGCTTGGCCGCTTAGTTCCTGATAAAAATCAACCATAGGAACTTAAGAATGCCGACTTTACGTAAATTGCTGACCGCTGCCCTGACCACGGCCACGCTGGCCCTGAGCTGCAACGCGCAGGCCGCCACGTCCGGCTATGCCGACGTGGTGCTGGACTACTTCGATAGCGGTGCCGGCCCGCTGGCTGGACCGTACGGCGGCACCATTGGCGGCGGTCCCGGATTCCCGGTCTCCGTTTCGACCAATGTGGTATTGGGCAATGACCCGGGACCGACGGGGTTCACGGACTTCCTGTCTCTGCCGACCGGTTCGTATGTCACGGTGGGCTTTACCGACGAAATCGCAGTCGACGGCAAAGGCAACGACATTTTCATCCAGGAGACCGGCGCAAATGGGGAGCGCGCCAATGTGTACGTCAGCTCCGACCTGGTTCATTTTGTCTTGCTGGGCGTGGCAGCCGACGACGTCACGACCGCTTTCGATCTGGCGTCGATCGGTTTTACGGACCCGGTACGGGCCGTGCGGATCGTGGGCCTCGATAGCCTGGGCGCTTCGCCTGGCTTCGATGTCGTCAATGTGCAGGTACTGCCTGGCAGCATTGCACCCGTGCCGGAACCGGAAACCATCAGCATGATGCTGGCGGGCCTGGGACTGGTGGGCGTGGCGGCGCGCCGCCGTCAGCGGCCTGTGCGTTAATCCATGCGTTGAAGTGCGCGGCTGCGTTCAGCGGGCCGCGTTCTGCGCGCGCCAGTGCCGGTAGATCTTCAACGCCACATGCGCGTCATCGGCTGCATACAGGATCTGCTTGTCGGACAGGCGCGGCAGCGACCAGTTGGTGGTGGTTATCTTGCGCGACTTCTGCAGCCGCTGGCCGAAGTAGCGCGCCACCGCCGTCTTGGCGCCCAGCGTGTTGCGTTCCCCCTTGCGCAGGGCGGTCGACAAATCCAGCACGTTGGCGGCCTCGATGCCCAGTTTGCTGCGCAGGCGCTTCAGGTCGTCCGACAGTCCGAATCCCACCTTCAGGATGCCAGGCGCCTCCAGCACGGTCTTGAGCACCCCCACCGCCGGCGCGGCGCCGATCTGGAACAGGTAGGCGCGCGCATCGGTGGCCAGTTGCACCAGGTGGGGGCCGGTCGAGACTTCGCCTTTGAGGAAGGTGGGCTTGGACTCGGTGTCGAAGCCGATCACATCGCTGGCCGACAGGGCGGCCAGCGCCTCGGCCGCATCCTGCTCGGATTTCACCAGGCGAACGTCTTCCATCCTGATGCCGTCGTAGGGCGGCAGCAGGGCTTCCTCTTCAGGGGTCATGGGCGTTGGGCAGATCAGCCGTGCTCAGCCGCGCTTAGCCATTGCGCGAGAATTTCGACGCCAGTTGCAGCAGTTTTTCCTGGCGCAGGCGGTTGGCTTCCTCGGCCGCGGCGGCTTCCCGTTCCGCCTTCTTGCGCTCGGCTTCCTTCTTGAAGCGCTGCTGCAAGGTGTCCTTGGCGTGGCTGCGGTGCAGGTCGGTCACTTCGGCGCCGGCGCTGCCATCCAGGTTGTAGCGCACGGTGGCTTTTTCCATCGCGCGCAGGTAGCGCAGCGAACCCGTGTGGATGCCCAGCGCGGCGCGCATGGTCTTGCGGTCCAGGCCCGGCAGCTGGGCCAGCAGCTGCTTGTCGATCCCGATCGCCAGGGGCTGGCAGTCGCGGAAGGTGGGGAATTGTTGCTGGAGCTGCTTGAGCAGGGCGCGCGGGCTGGGTGCCGCCGGCTTGGCTGGCGTGTCGGCGGCAGTCACGGCGGGCGACGGCGCGGACGGGGCCGACGGAGCGGGCTCGTTCGATGCAACCGGGTGGATGGACTCGGCAGGCTCGGCAGGCTCGGCAACAAGACGATTCGTGTTCATTGACTTCTTAAGAAAAACGGGAAGCGAAAGGATAGCATGGTCAGATTGACATTTGCTTGAATTTTATTGGCGTGCGCATGACGTGCCTATGCGCCGGGCATGCCGAATTCGTGTATGATCCGCCCCTTGCTTTGCGCGGCCATCCGGACACGCACGGCGCGCGAGGGAAGTGTGGGCAGCCCGGCACTATGCGGTGTTGTGATATCGGATATTCGATATATCAATTATCGCGATAACTTGGCCTGAGGCATAATTTCAATGTCTCCTCTATTCTTTCCCTTGAAAAATAGATTCAAGCCCGTTGTATGACGGGCTTTTTTTCGTTCTGCCATGTACCGCGCCCAATTGAACACGACACATCCCTCATGTGAACGCAATTCACCGCACCGTTCCGAATCCCGCGCGCTTGCAATCGGGCGCATATGCCCAACCTGAACAGCCGTAGCAGTAGCAGCAGTACATAGCAGATAGCAGCACCTTCCTGATACACCGTCCGGGCGCACGCGCGTTGCGAGCGCCGGGTGGATTATTGACTGGAGTTTTAATGAAGAACACCGCGAAAACCTTGACCCTCACCACGACCAAAGCCCCGCGCAAGAGCAGCGCGCAACTGGCCGTGCCGAAGACCGCGACGTCGTATTTCGTCGAAACCGAAGCGGCGGCCAAGGTAACCGTGGTGAAGAAGGGATCGCGCCTGGCCGCCGTGGCCGGCGCCGAAGATGCGACGGCCGTGGCCGTGACCAGCGAGGCGCCGGCCATCGTGGTGGTGCGCAAGCGCTCGAAACTGGCCGCCGTGAGCGAAAGCGCCGCCGTGGCCAGTGCGGACAGCGCGCCCGCCGCCATCGACACCCCGGACGCTGCGGAGGCGCCGGTGGCCAAGGCGCCCACCAAGCGCGTGGTGCGCAAGCTTGAAATCGAGCCGACCGTGATCGTCACCGCCAGCGGCAATACCGTCAGCCAGACCACCGATGCGGCCGCGCTGGCCGCCATCGACACCTCGGGCTATCTGCTGCCGTCCGTGAAAGTGCCGGGCCGCCGGGGCCGCAAACCCAGCGAGTTCACGCCCGAGAACGATGAAGTGGCGGCGCTCAACGCCGTCGAGCGCGCCGAACTGAAAGCCGTGTCGAAGGCGCGCGAGCGCAAGGCCAAGAATGGCCTGGCCAGCGCGCTGTCGGGCGACGACAAGACCTCGGAAGCGGACCTGGAACGCCGCCGCCAGCAGATCAAGAACCTGATCAACATGGGCAAGGAGCGGGGCTTCCTGACCTACGCCGAGATCAACGACCAGCTGCCCGAGAACATCATCGATCCGGAAGCGATCGAAGGCATCATCGCCACCTTCAACGATATGGGCATCGCCGTGTACGAGCGCGCCCCCGACGCGGAAATGATGCTGCTGACCGATACGGTGGCCACCGCCACCAGCGACGACGAAGTGGAAGCGGCCGCCGCGACGGCCCTGTCCACGGTGGACTCGGACTTCGGCCGCACCACCGACCCGGTGCGCATGTACATGCGCGAAATGGGCGCCGTGGCGCTGCTGACGCGCGAAGGCGAGATCGAGATCGCCAAGCGCATCGAGGAAGGCCTGAAAGACATGGTGCAGGCGATTTCGGCCTGCCCGACCACGATCGCCGAGATCATCGCCCTGTCGCACAAGATCGCCAACGACGAAATCAAGGTCGATGAAGTGGTGGACGGCTTCGTCGATCCGGACGAGGACAACCAGCCGGCGCCCGCCGTGGCATCGGCCCCCTCGGACGATGAAGAAGACGAGGAAGAGGAAGTCGAGGAGGAAGATGGCGACGCCAACGGCGGCGCGGCCGGCTTCTCGGCCGAGCAGCTGGCGCAGCTGAAGAAAGGCGCGCTGGAGAAGTTCGCCGTCATCGCCGGCGAATTCGACAAGATGGCCGCTGCCTTCGAGAAGGAAGGCTACGGCTCGAAGAACTACGTGCGCGCCCAGGAAGTGATCTCGCGCGAACTGCTCGGCATCCGCTTCACCGCCAAGGTGGTCGAGAAGCTGTGCGACACCCTGCGCGGCCAGATGGACGAAGTGCGCCACATCGAGAAAGCCGTGCTGGCGATCTGCGTGGACCGCTGCGGCATGCCGCGCGCGCACTTCATCAAGGTCTTCCCGGGCAATGAAACCGACCTGGCCTGGGTGGACCGCGAAGTCGATTGTGCCTATCCCTACAGCGCCGTGCTGGGCCGTAAC
>JBKHWY010000292.1:0-6062 GCA_046566285.1 Gammaproteobacteria bacterium
GGACGAAGCTGTTCAGGCCGGGAATGGCCAGTTGCGGCAGCAGATGGCGCCGCACGGCCAGGTAGCCGCACAGCACCAGCGCGAAAAAGGGAAAGGTGATGGACAGGATGGCAAGCATGCAGCCGGCATTGTAACGCGCCGGCTCGGCCCGCCACGTCCTGTCGCATGCTTAGCGCCGTTCGGTGCTGGTTCCGCCGGTGCCCGTGCCGGTGCCGCTGGCGCCGCTGTGGCCCTTGCCGGTGGCGCGCGGCGTGCCGCTGCCGTTCACGCCCGTCACGCTGCCCGTGCCGGGACTGCCGCTGGGGCCGATGGCCGTGGTGCCGCCCTGCTTGGCCGATCCGGACGCCGTCGAGCCCATGTTGCCGCTCGCCCCGGAGGCGGTCGAGCCGCGCGCGCCGGAGCTGCCCATGGCCGTGTTGTTGTGGCCCTGGTGCATGTCCTGGGCCATGCGCAGGTGCTCATCGACGGCCGGCTGCAGGCGCGCCGCCAGCGCCTTGACGTCGGGGTCGCGCGCCTTGTCGGCGCCCATGCTCACCAGCGCATGGGTTTTCTTGTGATCGGCCACGCCGGTCTGGGCCATGTAGGCGCGGTCGAACTGCTCGCCGCTGAGTTTTTCCAGCTTGGCGGCCTTGTCCTTGTGCGCCTTGTCGAGTTCGGTCGGCAGCGTCATGCCCTTGTTCTGGGCCAGCTGCTGCACTTCGTTCAGCGCACGCGTGTGGTCGTCGATCATGCGCTGGGCGTAGCTCTTGACCTGCTCGTTCTGGGTCTTTTGCTGGGCCATCTTGCCGGTCTGAATTTCCGCCATGTTGGCCATGGCCATGCTGGCCACCAGCTTCTGGTCCGCCGCCGACAGGGCTTTGCCGCTGTCGGCCGCCGTCTTGCCCTGGGTGCTGCTCTGGCCCATCCGTCCTTGGGGTTCGGCGGCGGCGGTGCCGCTTTGTGCGTGCGCGCTGAACGCCGTCAGCAGGGCGAAGGAAGCCGACACACCCAGCAGCGCCATCGAAAGCTTATTCTTTTGCATGATCAAATCTCCCGTTGATTGGTCAACACAAAGCGCGCACCTCGATGTTGCCGCGGCGCTCGCACGTGTTGATTTGACATGCCTGCCTTCCGATAGTTCGGCTCAGCGGCCCCCTGCCCTCCTCAGTCGTTCTTGCTCAGTCCTTCTTGTACAGCGACGCGAAGCGCACGCCGTAGTACAGGATGAACAGGTAGCAGGCGGCCGGCACCAGGAAGGAGACCTGCACACCGGCGTTGTCGGCCAGCAGGCCCTGCGCGAACGGCACCAGCGCGCCGCCCACGATCGCCATGCACAGGATGCCCGAGGCCTGGCCGGTCAGCTTGCCGAGATTGAACAGCGCCATGCTGAAGATGGTCGGGAACATGATCGAATTGAACAGCCCCACCGCCAGGATGGCCCACATCGCCGCCTTGCCGCCGCCGAACACGGCAAACAGGGTCAGTGCGATCACCACCGCCGCGTTGAAGGCCAGCGCCTTGCCGGGGCTGACCTTGCGCATCACGGCAAAGCCGACGAAGCGGCCGATCATCGCGCCCATCCAGTACAGGCTGACATACTGGGCGGCGTCCAGGGCGGACAGGCCGGCGATGTGCGGCTCGCCCATGAAGTTGATGAGGAAGCTGCCGATGCTGACTTCCCCGCCCACGTACAGGAAGATCCCGATCGCGCCGAGCAATAAATTCGGGTGCGACAGGGGCGAGCCTTGCGCCATCGCGCCGGCAGCCGCGTCATCGCCATGGCTGATCTTCGGCAGGCGCGCGAACTTAAACAGGACGGCCAGCAGCAGCAGGGCCGCGGCCAGCGCCAGGTACGGCCCCTGCACGGCGGCCGCCTCGTGCGCGCGGTGGGCGGCCTGCTCGGCGGCCGGCAGCGCCGCCAGCTCCTTGGCCGTCAACACCGCGCCGCCCAGGATCAGCATGCCGCCTAGCCACGGACCGACCGTGGTGCCGAGCGAATTGAAGGCCTGCGTCAGGGTCAGGCGCGAGGACGCCGTCTCGGGATTGCCCAGCGCCGTCACGTAGGGATTGGCGGACACCTGCAGCACGGTGATGCCGGCGGCCAGGATGAAGAAGGCCAGCAGGAACAGTCCGTAGCCGCCGTTGGAAGCCGGGTAGAACAGCGCGCAGCCCAGCGCCGCGATGGCCAGCCCCGTGACGGCGCCGTTCTGGTAGCCGATCCGCCGGATCAGCGCACCGGCCGGCAGCGACACGATGGCGTAGGCGCCGAAAAAGCAGAACTGCACCAGCATGGCCTGCACGTAGGTGAGCGTGTAGACGCTCTTCAGGTGCGGGATCAGCACGTCGTTCAGGGACGTCAGCAGCCCCCACATGAAAAACAGCAGAGTGACGATGACGAGCGGCCCGGTGGTGCTGACGGCGGGATCGTACGAGCCCGGCGCGATGCGGGCGGTGGACATGGTTTCCAAATGCTTCTCCTGATTCCTGATCGTTGTGGTTGGCGGGGCGATTACTTCAGCTCCGCGCACTTCACCGCATCGGCTTCGCGCGCGGCGCCCCCCACCACCTGGATATTGGTGAAGGCGGCTGCGAACGGCGCATCGGCGCTGACGGCAAATGGGGTGTCGAGGCGGGTCAGGTCGGCGCCCTTGGCGGAGAAGCAGGCCAGCGGGATGCGCACGGTCTGGCGGCCCTTGCCGGCCAGCCGTGCGAACACCGGCGCCAGGTCCACCGACGCCGTACCCATCGACACGGTCACAAGGCCTTGCGGCGCGGTCGCCACCACCGTGTCGAACTGCAGCGCGCCATCGGCCAGCGCAAAGCCTGGCAGGGCCACGGCCTTGGCGCCGTGCGCCTCGAAGCGCGCGGGTCCCGTCCAGGTCAGGCGCTTGGCATCCTGCTGCACATTGACCTGGGCCGTTTCCACCGTCACGGTGGACAGCTTGAACACGCGGTTCAGGTCCGCGCCCAGGGCCACGCGCTCACCGCCGGACGTCACGTACAGCGGGAAGCTGGCGCGGTCGGACTGGTCGAACACCGAGAACGCGTTGCTGTTGCCGCAGCCGCCAGCCGGGAAGCTTTCATCGAGCTTGCCGACGCTGGACGCGCTGGCGTGGCGCAGGCCGTAGCCCAGCTTGAACAGCGGCGCGTAATCCTTGTCGCCGATGTTCACGGCGGCCTGGCAGACCGTCTTCGGCCACGAGAACGACAGCGTGCCGCGGAAGTCGGCGGCCTTGTACAGCACATCGGCCACGCCCTTGCCTTCGGTGCCCGGCAGCCAGGCCGCGACAAAGCTGTCCGACAGGTTCAGGAGGTCGTTGGCCCACACCGGGCGGCCCGACAGCAATACCGTCACCACCGGCTTGCCCTTGCCCGCCACCTTCTGCAGCACGGCCAGGTCTTCCGGATAGCGGCTCGAGTGGCGCAGCGTGCCGGATGGGCCGATGTCGCCGAAGCCTTCCGCATACGGCACTTCGGCCAGCACCGCCACCACCACGTCGAACTGGCTGGCGTCCACGTCCTGCGCGTCGGCGCTGAACGTGACATTGCCGGCGCCGGCGAGCGCGCGGATGCCGGCCAGGATGGTGTCGCCGTTGGGGAAGTCGGCGTTGGTGTTGTCGTTGCCCTGCCAGGATAGCGTCCAGCCGCCGGTCTGGTGCATCATGCTGTCGGCGCCCTTGCCCACCACCAGGACCTTCTGGCCGCGCACCAGCGGCAAGGCGCGCTTGCCGCCCGCTCCCCCCACCACATCATTCTTGAGCAGCACCAGCGACTGGCGCACCGCGTCACGCGCGGACTCACGCGCCTGCAGCGACTCGAGCTTGCCGGCGTAGCGGCTGGCGGACGGCTTCTTGCCAAACAGGCCGGCGCGCAGCTTGACGCGCACGATGCGGCTGACCGCGTCGTCGATGCGCGCCATGGGAATGGCACCGTCTTCCACCTGCTTGATGGTGTTGGCGATGAAGGCCTTCCAGTCGTTCGGGACCATCACCATGTCGATGCCGGCGTTGATCGCCTGGGCGCAGCTGTCGTTGCTGCAGCCGGGCACCTGGCCATGGCCATTCCAGTCGGTGACGATAAAGCCGTCAAAGCCCATCTTGTCCTTCAGCGCCACCGTCAGCAGTTCGCGGTTGCCGTGCATCTTGCCGTAAGCCTGGCCGCTGGTGCTGTCGGCATAGCTGCTTTGGGTATAGCTATTAAACGAGGCCATCACGGTCTGCGCGCCGGCTTCCAGGGCGCTGTAGTAGCCGGCTCCGTGGATGTTGATCAGCTGCTCGAGGGTGGCGCGCGTCTCGCCCTGGTCCTTGCCCTCGAAGGTGCCGCCGTCGCCGATGAAGTGCTTGGCGGTGGCGATGGTGTTGCCCTCGCCGGTGAGCTTGCCCTGCATGCCGCGCACGAACTGGCCGGCATAGCTGTGCACCAGCGCCGGGTCTTCCGAGAAGCTTTCGTAGGTGCGGCCCCAGCGGTCGTCGCGCACCACCGCCAGGGTGGGCGCGAACACCCAGTTGAGGCCGGTGCCGCGCACGCCGCGCGCGGTGGCTTCGCCCAGCGCGAACGCCAGCTTGGCGTTGTGCGCCGCGCCCAGGCCGATATTGTGCGGGAACAGCGTGGCGCCATACACATTGCTGTTGCCGTGCATGGCGTCGATGCCCCACACCGGCGGCACCTTGATCGCCATGTCGGTGCTCATCGCCGCCTCGTAGAACTGGTCGGCCAGCGCCACCCAGTCGGCCGGGCTGGCGTGCTTGTTATTGTTCGGCCAGCTGCCGCCGCCGTTCAGCACCGATCCCAGGTAGTAGTCGCGCACATCGGCCGGGGTCACGCTTTTCAGCTCCGCCTGGGTCATCTGGCCGATCTTCTGGCGCAGCGTCATGGCGGCCACGATCTTCTTCACCTGCGCCTCGATGGCGGCATCCGGCTTGACCGCGCTTTGAATGCGCGGCCAGTCGCGCAGCGCCCCCGGCTTCACGGGCGCCGCGCTGGCGTGGATGGGAGCGGTGAGCAGCGAGGCTGCGGCGATCAGGCAAGCATGTTTGATGGTCATATCAGGTCCGGCAAATGAATGGGTTAAGCGAAGCGAGTCGGGAGGCGTCGGTGGAAGCGCTTCCACGGCCTGCCGGATGTTGCGCCGAAGGCGGCGGTTTGTCAACCGCACGTCCTCAGGAAATGGCTATTTTGGAAACGATACCACGGCTGCCGCAAAAAAAGGCAGGCGGCGCCTGCCGAGCTGCTGTTCAGCGCCCCTAGGCGCTGCGCCGCCATTCCGCCTGGGCCGGCTTGCCCACCGACGAGCGCGCGGTGACGCTGACCGTGAAGTCGCGCGCCACCGGGCGCTTCAAGTCGTAGCATCGATTGAGCAGTTCATTCAGGCCGCCCAGCGCCATCTCGCGCCAGGGCACGTGCACCGACGTCAGGCGCGGCGCGGCGAATGCGGCCACGGTGCTGTCGTCGTAGCTGACCACGGACACGTCTCCCGGCACCGATACCCCGGCCTCCTGGAAGTACGACAGCGCGCCGAGCGCCATCTCGTCGTTGGCGCAGAACAGGCCCGTGAAGGGGTGGTTGGAAGCGAGCAGCTCACGCGCCGAGGCCCAGCCACCTTCCGGTGAAAAGTCGCTTTCCGCCATCCAGACCGCGCTGCGCGCCACCCCGGCGCGTTCCAGTTCGCCCAGAAAACCTGCGATGCGCTCGGCGTTGTCGGGCGAGGCCTTCGGCCCGGCGATCACCGCGATGCGGGTGTGGCCGTGCTCCAGCAACGTGCGCGCGGCCAGCACGCCGCCCTGGCGGTGGTCGGCGCAGAACGATTGCTCCGGCAGGCCGGGCAGGCGCTGGTTGATGATCACGATGCGGTTCTGCTTGGGGCCCAGCGCGGCGATCTCGGTTTCCGTCACGTGGCCGGTGATGGCCAGGAGGCCATCGCAGCCGCGCTCGATCAGGAACTCGATGCCCTCGATGGCCTGGCGGCGCGGGTCGCCCCGCCCGCCCACGCCAAACGCCACCACCATGTGCAGGCCGGCGGCGCGCAGTTCCGTGTCGATGGCTTGCAGGATGGGCGTATAGAAGGTGCCCTTCAGGACCGGCAC
>JBKHWY010000293.1:0-6059 GCA_046566285.1 Gammaproteobacteria bacterium
ACCTTGTCGGTGCTGGTGCTGACGCTGGAAAGTGGCGTCGTGCACAAGCTGTCGGAACTGATCGGCTTCCTGGTGCGCAGCCAGCTCAGCCGCATGATGCACAACAGCAGCGGGCTGATCGACATGCTCGGGATGGCGCGCCGCGCCATGCGGTGCTAGCGTGGGCGCGCCTCCAACCGGCAAGCTCGCACGCGGGGCGATCGGCGGCGTCGCGCTGGCCCAGGCGGGCATGGCGCGCATCGGCCACGGCGCGCGCAAGCTGACCCGCGCGGCCGAGGAAGAAGAAGCCGCGCAACTGCGCTTCGAGGCTGACCTGGGCCGCATCCTGTTCAAGGCCTTGAATCAGCTCAAGGGCACGGCCTTGAAGGTCTCGCAGGCCCTGAGCACGCATGCCGACTTCCTGCCGGCCGGCATTCGCAGCGAACTGGCCAAGGGCTGCCACCGGGTGACGCCGCTCAACCGCGCCCTGGTGCAAAAGGTGTTCCGCAGTGAATTCGGCCAAGGCCCGGAAAGCCTGTTCGCCAGCTTCGATGCCCAGGCCTTCGCGGCGGCCAGTCTCGGCCAGGTCCACCACGCCACCCTGGCCGACGGGCGCGCGGTGGCGGTCAAGGTGCAGTATCCCGGCATCGGCGCCTCGATCAAGAGCGACCTGGCCATGTTGCGCGGCCTGCTGCAGACGCTGGGGGCCGGCCTGGTGCACCTGCCGCGCCGCGAGCTGGTTGACCAGATGATGTTCGAAGTGGCCGGCAAACTCGAGGAAGAACTGGATTACCACCATGAAGCCGCCGAGCTGGCGTGGTACCACGCGCGCGTGCCGGCGGCGCGCTATGCGGTGCCGCGTCCCGTGTCCAGCCATTCGAGCGCGCGCGTGCTGACGATGGAACGCCTGGACGGCCTGCACCTGGACGACTGGCTGGCGCGCGGCCCGGACCAGGCCAGCCGCGATGCCTTCGGCCAGCTGCTGTTCGACTGGTTCCATTTCAGCGTGCATGAACTGGAGCGGGTCAATGCCGACCCTCACGAGGGCAACTTCCTGTTCATGCCCGATGGGCGTCTGGGCCTGCTCGACTTCGGCTGCACGCGCGCCCTGGCGCCGGGCTTTCCCGCGCTGCTGCGGCGCGCCTGGAACGCAGTGCTCAATCGCCCCGTGACGGGAGCGCAGACGGCGGCGCGCCAGGCCTACCTCGACCTGCAGCTGATTTCACCGGACCTGACGCAGGAGCAGTTCGACACCCTGCTGATGCCGACGCTTGCCCCCATGGTCGACTGGCAGCTGGCGCCGTTCCAGGCCAAGCGCTTCGACTTTGCGAGCTGGGCCCCGATGCCGATGGCCAGCCGCGAGCAGACCCGGGTCCTCGCGCAGCTGATGGCGGGCGTGCACCCGGATTTGCCTTACGTGGACCGGGCCTACGCCGGCATCATGCAGATGCTGAAAAAGATGGGCGCCGTGGTCAGCACCGAGAACGCCTGGGTCGGGCGCGCCTGAACGCCGGCCCGCTTGCCGGGCCGCCTCAGTGCGCGCTGTCCACCTTCGCGCCGATCATGCCGTAGCAGGCGCACCAGAACTGCACGGCGGCCCTGGCATATTGACATCTCCTCGGTTTGCCCGTCACGCCGCCCGGCGTGCCAGTTCAGTGGCCAGCAGATCCAGCTGCTCCTGAGGTGTCTGGGTCCGCACCATGTTCGCCATGCGGGTCAGGACGTCCCCCGGGCCGCATTCGATGAATTGCGGGGTGGCGCCCCGCGCCTGCGCCAGCGCCATCACGTACTGCATGCTGTCGCACCAGCGCACGGTATTGGCGATCTGGCTGGCCAGGGTGTCGAGAATGGCTGCCGGCGCGAGCGGATAAGGCTGTCCGCTGACATTGGCCAGCACCGGAATGGACGGCTGCGCGAAACGCACCTGCTGCAGGTGGTCGCGGAATTGCTCCATCGCCCCCGCCATGTAGGCCGAGTGGAAAGCACCGCTGGTGGCCAGCGGGTAGACCCGTATCGGCCCCTGCATCTGGAACAAGGGCGAAGCGCGCGTGACATCCTCGCGCAGCCCGGAAATGACGGTTTGCAGCGGCGTGTTCAGGTTGGCCAGGTAGACCTTGTGCAGGCCGTGCTCGGCCAGCACGGCGGCGATATGGTCGCTGCTCGCGTTGAGGATCGCGGCCATCGCCCCGCCGCTGGCCTGGGCCATCAGTTCGCCGCGCTTCTTCACCAAGGCCAGGCCGGTCTCGAAATCGAAGCAGCCGGCCGCCATCAGGGCATTGAATTCGCCCAGGCTGTGTCCGGCCAGGATGTCCGCAGGTCCCCCTTCCTCCAGCTTGCTGAAGTAGGCCAGGGCATTGACCACATACAGGGCCGGCTGGGTGAACTGAGTTTTGCCGAGCTCGCCACGCGGGTCGTCCACGCACAGGGTGCGGATCGAGTAGCCCAGGATGGCATCAGCCCGGGCGGTCAAGTCCGGGAAGCGTGCAAACAGCCCGGCTCCCATGCCTTTCACCTGCGCGCCCTGGCCGGGGAATAGATAAATCTTCATGGCGTCCTTGTGAAACGCTCTGTCACCGTCAAGGGTGGCCTGCAGTGCCGCAACGGCAGGCAATACACGCCCAAGGGTGGCACAGCTTTTGTAATGCGTTTGGGGGTGGCCTGCCTGCTCGCATGCCGGACGACGGCCAATAAAATTGCCGTTTCGACAAATGTACCCCTACATAGCAGCGGCCTACAACTACACGGTCCGGTAGTTGTTGGGCTACTATCTTTGGTTCAAAGTAGTCGGTACCGGGCTCCCACACGGCGATAAAGTTGTAATTCAATAAATGTTGACATATTTATCGATGTGCGGGATAAATACAGGACCACGCGGTGTATTGCAACCGCTTCGGGTTCGATCAAGCTGGCACCAGCGCGCCCGCTCCCGGTAAAGAGGCGCTGACGAATTACAGGAGCATCGTCAATGTCGGCACCAATGAATGAAGAGCTGGACGAGCCCAACCTTGCGGCGGCGACCGGCAATAAAATGTTTTGCGGCAAGCATGCTGCCGATAACATCCTGCTCACCACGGAGATCCTGGCGCTCGACGCCTGCAGGACCTTCGAGCAGGTGCACGCGGCGCTGCTATCGATCAGCGGCCGCCTGGGCTTTGATGGGTTTATGTACCGCGGACGCTTCCAGGCACCCGGCGCCCGCCATGTCGAGCGCATCGAGTCGAACTACAACCCCACCTGGCGCCAGCGCTACAACAGCCAGCAGTATGCCGCGATCGACCCTACGGTCCTGCACGCCTGCTCGTCGCTGAGCCCCCTGTTGTGGTCGGACGATATGTATGCCAGCGAAGAGCAGAAGCAGCTGAAGGCCGAGGCGCGCGCGTATGGCCTGGCTGCGGGCGTCACGTTTCCGATTCACAGCCGCAACGGCAACTTCGGCCTGCTCAGCCTATCGCTGGCGCATGCCGACGAAGAAGCGCACCGGCACGTACGCGCCATGCTGACCTGGGGCACCCTACTTGCCGCGATGACCCATGAAGCCATGGGCCGCATCGTCAAGGACAGCAGCGCCGTGCAGGTGCCGAAGCTAACCCAGCGGCAGGTGGAAGTGCTGCGCTGGATCGCGGAAGGCAAGAGCAACTGGGAGATCGCGCGGCTGGTCGATATTTCGGAGCACGGCGTGAGTTATCACGTGCGTAACATCCTGCTCAAGTTCAACGTGGGGTGCCGCCACCGGGCGATTGCGCAGGCCCAGGCTTACGGCTTGCTGTAGGAAGGGCCGATCCCGGTCCGCATGTGCACCTTCGGGAACGAAAAAAGCCCCAACGTGTGGGGCTCAAGTTCAGTATGCATGGCGGAAGCGGTGAGATTCGAACTCACGAACAGGTTCCCCCGTCGCCAGTTTTCAAGACTGGTGCCTTCAACCACTCGGCCACGCTTCCTGCAGGGCAGCATTATACAGAAAACACTTCGGCCCGGCGGCGCCGCCTGAATCTCAGCCCGGCAGCCAGCGTTCGCGCAGCGCCGCCTCGAACGCCGACGCGGTCAGGGGCTTGGAGTACAGGTAGCCCTGCACTTCGTCGCACCCGGCGCTCCGCAGGAAGGCCAGCTGCTCGGAGGTCTCCACGCCCTCGGCGATCACCCGGTGCCCCAGCTGCTGGCCGATCTTGATGATGGTGCTGGCAATGGCGCAGTCGTTGCCGTCTTCCGGCACGCCGAGGGTGAACGAGCGGTCGATCTTCAGGGTATGGATCGGGAAGCGCTTCAGGTACGACAGGCTGGAGTAGCCGGTGCCGAAATCGTCCAGCGACAGGCTCACGCCCTGCGCGCTGATCTGGTCCATGATGGTGATCACGCGCTCGATGTTGTTCATCAGGGTGCTCTCGGTGATCTCCAGTTCGAGCCAGGCCGGGTCGAGTTCGTAGCGCTGCAGGAGTTCGCGCACGCGCTCGGGCAGCGTGGGCGAGAACTCGCGCGCCGACACGTTCACCGCCACCCGGAACGGGGCAAAGCCGGCGCGCTGCCAGCGGGCCGCCTGCGCGCAGGCCGCTTCGAGCACCCATTCGCCCAGCGGGACGATCAGGCCCGTGGCTTCGGCCAGCGGGATGAATTCCACCGGCGGGACCATGCCGCGCTCGGGATGCTGCCAGCGCACCAGCGCTTCGGCGCCGATGATGCGGTCGTGGCCGATGTCGAACTTGGCCTGGTAGTGCAGCAGCAGTTCGCCGTTGCGCAGGGCCTGGCGCAGGCCGGTCTCCAGGCGCATGCGGTCCTGCATGCCCTGGTTCATCTCGCTGCTGAAGAAGGCCACGCTTTGCTGGTCGGTGTCGCTGGCCTGCTTGGCGCGCTCCATGGCGATGTCGGCCAGGCGCAGCAGCGATTCGGCGTCGTTGCCGTCCTGCGGGAAGACGCTGATGCCGATGCTGGCGCCCACGCGCAGTTCATTGCCATCGATGATGAAGGGTTCGACCAGGGCGGCCTGCAGCTTGGCGGCGACGGTGGAGGCTTCGTAGTGTTCGCGGATGTCGAACAGGGCGACGGCGAATTCGTCGCTGGACAGGCGCGCGACCACGTCCTGTTCGCGCAGGGTGGAGCGAAAGCGCTGGCCGACCTGCTTCAATAACGCGTCGCCGGTATGCCGGCCCAGGGTGTCGTTGATCGGCTTGAAGCGGTTCAGGTCGATGAACAGCACGCAGCCGGCGGCGTCCTTGCGCTGGGCGACGGTCAGGGCCTGGTCGACCAGCTTGGCCAGCAGGGTGCGATTCGGCAGGCCCGTCAACGCGTCGTAGTAGGCCAGGTGGTGCAGGCGTTTTTCGGCGAGCTTGCGTTCGGTGATGTCGGTGAGATACGCGATCATGCCGACCGGCTTGTCGTCCTGGCTGTTCAGGGGCGCGAGCGACATGCTGGCCCAGAACACGTCGCCGTTCTTGCGGCGGCGCCGCACTTCCATCAGGTCGCCGCCCTGCTCCAGGAAGGCGTCGTGGAAGCCCGCTTCCTCGTCGGCGTACAAAAACAGGATGTGGCGCCCCACCGCCTCCATGGCGGTGTAGCCGAACAGCCGCTCGGCGCCCTTGTTCCAGCTGGTGATGTAGCCGGTGGTGTCGAGCGTGAGGACCGATTCGTTGATCTGGTCGAGGATCTGGGCCTGGTGCGCGAGCTGCGCTTCGATCTGCACGTAGGCGTGGGTGGAGCGCTGCGCCAGCGAGTGCACTTGTAGCAGTGAGGCGGTGAGCCGGGCCAGGCCGGCGAGCTTCTGGCGGTCCTGGTCCTCGTAGCCAGGCCGGCCGGAGACTTCATAGCGGCCGTACACCTGGCCGTCGGCCGCGCATTCGGCGCGCAGGGTTTCGAGCCGTTCGGGGAACAGCGGCGCGCTGGCATCTTCACGATGATGGTCGGCGGGGAAGTACAGGCCCACCGGGCTGCCCAGCAGGGCGCGCGCGATGCGTCCGAGTTCGTCGCACAGCGCCGGGCCGCGCAGGCGCAGCACGGCTTCGCATACGGCGGCGCTGCTGTCGATGAAGTCGAGGGTGGCCATGCTCATCCTATAGGTTCCGGCTGACCTGGAGGGCCCAGTGGGCGGCGTA
>JBKHWY010000294.1:0-329 GCA_046566285.1 Gammaproteobacteria bacterium
GGTGGTGGCGATCCTGCAGTCGTATAACGGCCTGTCGGCCCAGGAGATGAAGGACCGCATCACCACGCCGGTGGAGCGCAACCTGGCCAATTCGGTCAGCGACATGCAGCATGTGGAGTCGCAGACGGTACCAGGCCTGGCCATCATCAAGGTGTTCTTCCAGCCCGGGGTGGACATCGCCACCGGCATCGCCCAGCTGGGGTCGGCCACGCAGAGCGCGATGCGCTCCATGCCGCCGGGCGCCACGCCTCCCACCATCATCAAGTATTCCGCCTCCAGCCTGCCGATCCTGCAGCTGGGCCTGTCCAGTCCCACCCTGACCGACCAGG
>JBKHWY010000294.1:347-6050 GCA_046566285.1 Gammaproteobacteria bacterium
TCGTCACCATTCCCGGCGTGGCCGTGACGTTCCCGTATGGCGGCAAGAACCGCCAGGTGTCGGTGGACCTGAACCTGGGCGCGCTGACCGCGCGCGGGCTCACGGCGGTGGACGTCGTCAACGCCATCAGCGCGCAGAACCTGACCCTGCCCACCGGCACCGCCAAGATCGGCGCCACCGAATTCGGCGTGGCCCTGAACGGCTCGCCCGACAAGATGGCCGCGCTGGGCGACATCCCCATCAAGCGCGGCGCCAACGGCTCGGTGGTGTACGTGCGCGACGTGGCCAATGTGCGCGACGGCTTCTCGCCGCAGATGAACATCGTGCGCCAGGACGGCAAGCGCGGCCTGCTCATGACAGTGATGAAGAACGGCGAAGCCTCGACCCTGTCGATCATCCGCAAGATCTTCGAGGTGCTGCCCAAGGCGGCCGCCGGCCTGCCGCCGGACATCACCATCACGCCGCTGGCCGACCAGTCGGTGTTCGTCAGCGCGGCCATCTCCAGCGTGGTGCACGAAGCGCTGATCGCCGGCGCCCTGACGGCCGCGCTGATCCTGCTGTTTCTCGGTAACTGGCGCAGCACGGCCATCATCGCCGCCTCGATTCCCCTGTCGATCCTGCGCTCGCTGATCGCCCTGCACCTGGTCGGGCAGACCATCAACATCATGTCGCTAGGCGGGCTGGCCCTGGCCGTCGGCATCCTGGTGGACGATGCCACCGTCGAAATCGAGAACATCGAACGCCATCTGCACCTGGGCAAATCGGCGCGCCAGGCCATCCTCGACGGCGCCGCCGAAATCGCCACCCCGGCGCTGGTGTCCACGCTGTGCATCTGCATCGTGTTCGTGCCCATGTTCCTGCTGGACGGCGTGGCGCGCTACCTGTTCGTGCCGATGGCAGAGTCGGTGGTGTTCGCGATGCTGGCCTCGTGGGTGCTGTCGCGCACCCTGGTGCCGACGCTGGTGCTGTACCTGAACCGCAACCACGGCGCCGCGCCGCCCACGGCGCCCGGGCGCCTGATGCGCATCCACCTGGGCTTCAACCGCGGCTTCGAGCGCCTGCGCCTGCACTACGTGGGCCTGCTGGCCAGCCTGCTGCAGCGCAAGCGCGCCTTCGGCAGCGCCTTCCTGCTGCTGTCGCTCGCCTCGCTAGCCTTGTACCCGCTGCTGGGGCGCGACTTCTTCCCCACGGTGGACGCCGGCCAGCTGCGCCTGCACATCCGCGCCCCGGTCGGCACCCGGGTGGAAGAGATGCCCGAACTGATCGACCGGATCGACCGCAGCATCCGGCGCCTCATCCCGGAGCGCGAAGTCGCCTCCATCATCGACGTGGTGGGCGGTCCCTACTCGCCCTTCAACACCCTGTACAACAACAACGGCACGTTTGACGGCAGCGACGCCGAAGTGATGGTGTCGCTCAAGCCCGGACACGGCTCGACGCAGGCCTACATGCGCACGCTGCGCTCAAGCCTGCCGCGCGACTATCCCGGCATCGAGTTTTACTTCCAGCCGGCCGACATGGTCAGCCAGACCTTGAACTTCGGCCTGTCCGCGCCCATCGACATCCAGTTCAGCGGCAACGACACGGCCGCGAACCTGAAGCTGGCGAGTGAACTCGTCAACCGCATTCGCGCCATCCCCGGCGCGGTGGACACCTCCATCTACCAGCGCTTCAACCGCCACACCAAGTCGCTCGAGATGGACCGCTCGCAGCTGCTGCAAACCGGGCTGGTGGCGCGCGACGTGGCGCAGAACGCGCTGGTCTCCCTGAGCTCCAGCTTCCAGACCGCGCCCACCTACTGGCGCAATCCCGCCAACGGCAACATCCTCAACGTGTCGGTACAGACCCTCCAGCACGAGATCGACAGCCTGGATGCCATGCTGCGCATTCCCATCAATGCCGGCGCCGGGCCCGGCGCCCGCGCGCCGCAACTGCTGGGCGACGTGGTGCGCGTCAAGCCCGCCACCGAGCAGGCCAACTTCACCCGCTACAACCTGCTGCCGGTGATCGACGTGTACGCCAGCGTGGACGGGCGCGACCTGGCCGGCGTGTATGCCGACATCACCCGCGCCATCGACGACATCCGTCCGCGCCTGCCGCGCGGCTCCGACATCACCGTGCGCGGCCAGGTGCAGACCATGGACAGTGCCTTCGCCAGCCTGGGCCTGGGGCTGGTGGTGGCCATCGTGCTGGTGTACCTGCTGGTGGTGGTGAACTTCCAGTCCTGGCTGGACGCGCTGATCATCATCACCGCCCTGCCCGCCGCGCTGGCCGGCATCGCCTGGATGCTGTTCCTGTGCGGGACCACGCTGAGCGTGCCGGCGCTGACCGGCGCCATCATGACCATTGGCGTTGCGACTGCCAACAGCATCCTCGTGGTCTCGTTCGCGCGCGAGCGCCTTAGCGCCGGCGCCTCCCCTGTGCGCGCCGCGCTGGAAGCGGGCGCCGCACGCCTGCGCCCGGTGCTGATGACGGCGCTGGCCATGATCGTCGGCATGCTGCCGATGGCCCTGGGCCTGGGCGAAGCGGGCGAACAGAATGCCCCGCTGGGGCGCGCCGTCATCGGCGGGCTGGCCTGCGCCACCCTCTCCACCCTGCTGTTCGTGCCACTGGTGTTCGCCGCCCTGCACCGTCGCACCGCACCCGCGCGCGAGGCGCGGGTGGTTGCCACCGCCTGATTTCACTCCCCGACCATCATGAAACTCGACGACCATCCCCTCGCCTCTTCCGCCCTGCCGCCCTCCACGCCCTCCACGCTGCGGCGGGCCGGCTACCTGGCGCTGGGCGCACTGACCCTCTTGATGCTGGGCGCCGCCGTGCGCGTGGCCAGCAAGACCCAGGATGCCAACGCCCTGGCCGCGCGCACCGCGCAGGACGCGATCCGCCAGGTGCAGACCACCCAGGCCAAGCCCGGCGAAGCCAAGCGCAGCCTGACCCTGCCCGGCACCCTGCAAGGCTGGCTCGAGGCGCCCATCTACGCGCGCGCCAGCGGCTACCTGCAGCGCTGGACGCGCGACATCGGCGACCCGGTCAAGCAGGGCGAACTCCTTGCCGTAATCGACGCGCCGGAAGCCGAACAGGAACTGCAGCAGGCGCGCGCCAGCACGGAACAGATCAAGGCGCGCCTGGCGCTGGCGCAGTCGTCGCTGGAGCGCTGGGAGAACCTGCGCAAGCTCGACGCCGTCTCCCAGCAGGAACTCGATGAACGCCGCGCCGCGCGCCAGCAGGCCGCCGCCGACCTGGCGGCGGCCGAAGCCAACGTGCGACGCCTGGCCCAGCTGCAAGCCTTCCGCCGCGTCACCGCGCCCTTTGCCGGCACCATCGTGCGGCGCAATGTGGACGTGGGCGCGCTGATCGGCGCCGGCAACAACGGCGCCAGCCGCGAGCTGTTCTACCTGGCCCAGACCGACCGCCTGCGCGTGGACGTGGCCGTGCCCCAGAACGTCGCCGCCCTCATCAAGCCGGGGCAGGAAGTGGGCGTGCGCCTGCTTGAACGGGCCGGGACGCCGTTCAAGGGCAAGGTCGCGCGCACCGCGGGCGCCATCGACAGCGCCACCCGCTCGATGCAGGTCGAGATCGAGCTGCCCAACCCGGACGGCAAGCTGCTGCCGGGCGCCTATGTGGAAGTGAGCCTGCCGCTGGCCAATGCGGCGAGCAGTCTGGTGGTGCCGGTGGCGACCCTGCAGTTCCGCCAGGACGGCCCGCGCATCGCTGTCGTGCAGAGCGACGCGACGGGCGAACAGCGCATCGCGCTGCGCAGCGTGAAGCTGGGACGGGACCTGGGCCGCACCGTGGAAGTGGTGGACGGCGTCACCGCCAGCGATCTGCTGGTGCTCAACCCGCACGACGCCATCGAGGATGGGGAGCGGGTGCATGCGCAGCCGGCCAAGGCGGCGCGTCCGTCCACCTGAACGGCCGGCCTGGCAGCCTGCCCCAGCGATCGGTCAGCGAGGCGGCAGCAGGTGGCGAAAGGTCGGCTCGATATTTTTCGAGTGCAGATGGCGCACGATGTCTTCAAGGGTCGCGTCCTTGAGCAGCAGCCCGGGCGATGCATCGGCGATTTGCGGCGCGCTGGCGGGCGTGCTCTCGACCGCTCTGGGACTACCCTGGAGACGTGCCAGCGCATGCTCCAGCTTGTCAGTGCCGATGCTTTGCAGCGGTTCAAGGAAGGCCGCCTGGGCCGCCGCCGGTGGGGCTACCTCAAGCCCCGCCTCCTCCGCAAACGACGCCCCCATCCCGGGATGGATGAAGGCGGCCCACTTGCCGGTGGCCGGGTTCAGGCAGGGCAGAAAGGCCACCGGCGCGCTGATGCTGCCAGGCGCGGGCAGGTCGGCCAGGCAGGCGCCCTGCAGCAGGTCGGCAAAGCGCTGCATGACCGCGACCGGCACCATCTGCTCGAACGACAGCCATAAGCGAAATCCCTGCTCGCCCGAGATGCTGACCGCCGGCGCGGGCAAGGCCAGCTCCGCCTGCAAGGCGTTGGCGACGTCGCACAGACGTTGCCAGTGCGCGCCTTCGGCGTCGCCGTCCTGGCGGTCGAACCCGATGACCAGGGCGCGCACCCTGCCCTCACGGGTCAGGTCGAAGGTGCGCGCCGCGCCGCCGCCGAGATGCCCGGCCAGGCCGTCCGGTACCGGACCGGCCGGCAGGTACAGGCGAGCCAGCTGGGCTATCAGTTCTTGCATTGAGGTCCTCACTAAAACGCGGCCGGATCCGGCGTCCCCGATCCGGCTTGACATCGAAGGCCGGATCATAGCAGCTACGCGCAAGGCTTACTGGTTGACCTTGCCCGGCAAGGTGAGCGCTCCGGACGCCACCTTGAACACATCCACCACGCACAAGAGCGGATCGTGGACGCTGGCGTTGACGCGCAGCGCCGCCGTGACGCCGTCGAATCCGGCCGCCTCCACCTGCGCGATATCGTCGAAGGGCACGCGCACCTCCAGCGTGCCGCCCTTGAATACCGGGCTATAGCCAGGACTGTCGATCAACAGCGGCAGCCCGGGCCAGGTCCTGGGCAGCGCGGGCTTGGCCCCTGGCGGGATATCGACCACCTTCAGCGCGCCCTTGCCGCAGGCGTCGTCCGGCCGCAGCACCACCCAGTGCGAGTGCCACAGGCCGCCGTCGTTGGCCAGGTTGCCGTCGCCGTTCTCATCGAACAGCGGGGTGTCGTCGAAGTCCGGATGCGCCGTCACGGCAAAGGCAAGGATGCCCGCGCCCTGCTCGAAGCCCACGGCGGACGGGTCGAGCGTGGTCGGCCACACGTAAGAAAACACGGTGCTGCCGGCCAGCTTGCCGCTCTTGGCGGGACGCGATTGCCCGGCCTTGCCGGCCACGGCGATATGAAAGGTGGCCACCTTGTTCTCGGTGCTGATGCGGGTGTGGACGATGTCGAAGGCGGCGTTGACGCCCGCTTTCGCGGGGGTCTGGATGCCGCCGGTGTGGCCGGGGTGGGCGTGGGCGGCGCATGCGACAACCAGCGCGGCGCCGATCAGGGTCTGGGTCAGTTTCATCGTTTCTCCTGGTCTGAAAAAGGGATTCACTTGGCCTGCAGCTTCACGCGCGGGAAGTCCAGCGGCACGTCGAAGGCCACGTTCACGTAGTTGGTGAAGAGGTTGAGCGCCACGTGGGCGACGATTTCCATGATCTCGGCATCGGCGAAGCCGGCCTGGCGCAGCGCCTGCACGTCCGCGTCGGCGATCT
>JBKHWY010000295.1:0-6034 GCA_046566285.1 Gammaproteobacteria bacterium
GCCCCGGTCGGGTCGTGCAGCGCCACCTCCACCATAGCCTCGGCTGGCGCCTTGCCGCTGTTCGTGACCGTCACCTCGAGCGGGATCGACCACCTGCCGTTGCGGTCCTGGCGCGGCGCGGCATGCACCCCGTCGGTGATGACGTGCACCGGCGCCGTCTTGACCAGCCACGCATGGCGGTAGATGCCCGCACCCTCGTACCACCAGCCCTCCATCGGCACCGCATCGGCACGCACGGCGATGGTGTTGAGATCGTCGCCGTAACGCAGGTAGGGTGTGATGTCGATATTGCTGCCGTTGTAGCCGGACCAGTTGCGGTGCACCAGGATGCCGTTCACCCACACCGTGGCATGGGTGGCGATGGCGTCGAACTGCAATTCGACGTGGCGACCGCGATCGCTGGCGTCCAGCCGGACATAACGCCGGTACCAGCCGACGCCGCGCGGCCGATAGCCTTGCGCGAGGTTTTCGTTGGGATCGAACGGCCCTTCCACCGCCCAGTCATGGGGAAGACTGAGCTTGCGCCAGGTGCCGTCATCGTAGGTCGTGTTGGCGGGCCCCCAGGCAAAGCCCGCCTTGCCGTAGCCATAGCTGGCGCCATGACCCTTCACTTCGGGCGAAACGATATCTCCAAGGTGGAACAGCCAGCCGCGATCCAGCGAGAGTCGCTCGCGCCCGGCCGGGGCATCACCGCCGGCGGCGTACGCCGGAGCGCATCCCAACACTACGGCGAGGACGCTCGCAAATACGCCGCGCGCAGCGCGCGTCGCCGGCAATGAAATGACGTTCAATTCCTGATCCCTTACTTGATGGCCCGTCCTTTCATCGTACCGAGCCATCGCATGCCGGACTAATCACTTTTATGCCTGGAGATATGTTTAAATGCGAGCCGCGCGCACGCGAAGGCGAGACCTCAGAGCTCGTCCTCGACGGCGGCGCCGGGCGCCCGCCTCGCCGGCCCCTGCGGCAAGGCGCCGACGCGGCGGATGCGCAGGGCCATGTACGGTTTGCCCGGCAGCGCGATCACCCGCTTCTGTTTGTCGGCCACGCGGTAGCGCGGCGGCTCGCCGATCTCGAAGGTGTCCGCCACCGGCGTCACCGTCATGTTCCAGGTATCGATGATGTCGGCCTTGAACCGCATCCCGGCGCGCAGGCCGGCCACGGGAAGCTCGAACGGGAATGTGGTGGGCTTGTCGTCGCCAAAATAATATAAATAGTATTCGCCGGCCTTGCCGGCCGCGTTCATGACGAAGGCCTGGTCGATCGGCGTGAGCCCGCCCGCAGGCCCCGCCTCGACGATCTGGCGCAGGAAGCCGATGCGCGCCGGGCTGGTGCCGGCCAGGTGGCCGCCGCCGCTGATCCAGCCGTTCTCCAGCACTTCGCCATGGGTGGCGTAGGCGCCGCCCACCAGCGCCACCCAGAAGCGGCGCGTCAACTCTTCGCCGGAGAGCTGGCCCCAGCGGCTGGGCGAATTGCCTTCGTAATTGATCTCGTCATGGACGATGGGCTTACGGTACATATCACGCAGCATGGGTGACACGCCGAACACCTTGACGGCGTTGTAGTACTGCAGGCTCACGTGCGTGACCCACGGCTTGTTGTAGTCGTAGATGCGGTCGGCGTTGTGGATCGAGCGCAGGTGGTTGTACGGATCGTAGCGCTGCACGAGCTGGAAGTAGCGGTCGAAATCCTCGTCCGTCAGATGCTTGATGTAGCTGTTCTCGTTCGCCAGGCTCCACCAGATGTTCTGGAAGGCGGCAAAGCGCGCCACCATGTAGCGCACGAAGCGCTGGTTGACGGCGTCGCTCGTGGTGTCGAAGCCCCACTGCCCTTTGTCGTACGGGCGGAACAGGATCAGATCGACCTGGATGCCGAGATCGGACAGGCGCTGCACGTCGCGTTCCAGGCTGCGGAAGTAGCTGGGGTTAAAGCGCGAGAAATCGAAGTTCTCACGCGCGGTTCCGACGAACGGGAATTCGGTCAGCTTCTCCGGCCCGTTGACGTAGTTGGGCTTGTAGGGCGGCACCGCCAGCATGCGCGCCTTGTTGAACGGCGCCTTCTTCAAGGTCGCCAGGGTTTCCAGCTTCTTGGCCTCCGGTTGGAAGGCCCATTCGTAGATCGTGGTGCCGAACGGGAGGAAGGGCGTGCCGTCGGCATGGGCGAAGTGGTGGGTGTTGGCGACCCGCACCGGGCCTTTGTTGGCGCTCTCGATGCAAGTCACCATGCCCTTCTTGCCGTCCAGGTCGGGATGGTTGGAGCGGGTGACCCAGGACCACTGACCGGCGCTGGGCGGCATGAAGCGCACCCGGTAGGTGCCGTCGCCATCGTAGAAGCCCTCCGGCGTGTAAGTGTCGCGTCCGTTCGTGAAGGTGGCGGTCAGCTCCAGATCGATGAAAGGATTGCCCGCGTCGCGCCCCTTCAGCACGATTTCAGCGACCCCGTACTTGTCCACCCGCTCCTCGGCGGACGCGGGGCCGCACAACGCGACTGCCAGGAACAGCAGTGACGCTAGGTGAACCAATGCACGGACAACGCGCAAGCTGTGGCGATAGGTGCGCATGACGCGAGGATCTCCTTAGGGATTACTTGAAACGGAATACGAGACTGCCATGGTAGGTCCCGGCCGCCTCGCTCCACGCCGCAGCGGGGCCCAGCGCATCGGTGGGCACGAACTTCTCGCCGATCGCCGGAATCGCGTGCATCCACGACAGGTCGCCTTCGGGGAACTCGACTGTGGTGTTGACGTGCGAGATCCGTGGCGTGCCAACGCGCAGGTAGCCGTCCGTCCCGTTCGATTCCACCAGCAGGCTGCCACCCCGGGTCTGCAGGCGCGCCCAGCGTACGCCGGCGAAGAAGCCTTGCGACTCGGGGTAGCGGAAGGTCTCGCCGGGCTGCTGGTCGAACTGCTCGACTTCGTGCACGCCCAGTACGGTGCCGTGCAGGCGGTTCTTCCACACGCGCTGCGGACCCTCGCCCAGCCAGCGCATGCGCTGCAGCGCGCCCTCGGAATGGTCGAAGCTGATGCCGTGATACTGCACGGTGCCGTCCAGGCGGTAGGCATAGTCCAGGCGTAGGGCGCCGTCGGCGGCCAGGGTCCAGCGCACCCGCTCCAGGCCCGCGCTGCCGCGCGCTTCCAGCCACGCCACCGCCTGGCCGGCCTCGATGGCGGTGCCGCTGGTGACGTCGGCGCGGCCCGTGACCTGCGCCGGGAAGCGCTCGGCCGCATGGCCCAGGCGCACGCGCTTGAAGTCGAACCGTTCTCCATAGGCGGCGGTCGGACGCGAAAGCCGCACCGCCAACACGGGTTGCGGCGGGAAGCGGTATTCGAAGCCGTCCCAGTGGCGGCGCGAAGCATCAAAAAGCGTTTTCCAGTGCGTCCCGTCGGCCGTGATTTCCAGCTTGAAGCGGGCATAGGCGAGCTCCTTTTCGAACGCTGGCTCGATGTCCAGCAGGCTGGCGGTCTGCGCCTTGTCGAGACGGCGGATACCGGTGGCGGCGTCCTCGCTGGCGAATGGCAGCCACTCGACCTTGGCGTCCTTGGCCGGACGGGCAAAAGCCAGGCGCGGGCCATTGGCCAAGGCCGACACCTGGTCCCCATTGCGCAGGGCGCGCAGCTGGCCGGTGGCGGCGTCGAAACTCGCGCGCACCTGCCCGGCCGAGAGCACGAGCGCATCCCCGGCGCGTTCCACCTGCGGCGTGGCGGCAGCACCCTCCGGCCGGGCGGGCGAGCGTTGCGCAGCCGGATACGCCCAGGTCCACAACTGGCCACCGTCGGGCCCCGTCGCGGTCACTTCCAGCGCATCGGCCTCATGACGACGCCAGCCCTGCGGCAAGCGCAGGTCCAGCGTGCCGCTGGTGCGCGCCGCCACAGCGGGCGCGCGCAGCGCGCCCTGCGCCAGCACCTGGGGCGCGGTGGATGGCGCGTCTGGCGCCGGGTAGCGCAACAGGCGCCAGTTAAAGCGCACCTGGTCGAGGCTCAGGAAGTCGTACAGGATATCGACCTTGATGCGGCCATCGAAGCGCTCATCCAGCAGCCCGCGCTGCAGGCGCACGGGCGACCAGATATGGCGCACGGCATGGTAGCTGCCTTCCTTTTCGTGATGCGGGCCGACGATGCCGTCCGGGCCGTAGGTGCCGAAGGGGTCGACCTTGCCCTCCTGGTCGGTGCGTATCACGCCTTCATCGTTGAGCGCCCAGATCACGCCGCCGACGCCGACCGGCGAGGCCATCATCGCGTTCCAGTAGTCGTCCAGACTCGCCCCGCCGCCGCCATCGTAGAGCGCGTGCAGGAACTCGGTGGGCATGAACAGGTTGCGGCCCTTCAGGCGTTCAGTGAGGAGCGCCCAGTTCGGATAGTGCTTGGTATCGAGGCCGCCGAAGATCTCCCACGGATGAATCACCGGACGCTTTTGCGGATCGTACTTGGCGAACTCGCCATCCAGGTCGACATTGAAGCCGCCCTCGTTGCCGTTGGCCCAGAACAGGATGCTAAGATGGTTGACGTCGCGCGGCACCATTTCCTTGACCAGCTTGCGGCCGATTGGCGTGCCGTGCGCCGCCTGCCAGCCGGACAGTTCATCGATCACGTACAGGCCCAGTTCATCGGCCGCCTTCAGGAACGCCGGGTCGGGCGGATAGTGCGACATGCGCGCCGTGTTCATGTTGAGCGACTTGATCAGGCGCGCATCGGCGTAGCTGTCCTCGGGGTCGAGCGCCCTGCCCGTCTCGGGCCGGAAGCTGTGGCGGTTGACGCCCTTGACGATGATCCTGCGGCCGTTAAGGTACAAGCCATCGCCGGCGCGCAATTCAAAAGTGCGAAAGCCGAAGCGCTCGCTCGTCGTGTGCAGCGCACGGCCGCCCTGCTTCAAGGTCAGGCGCAGCGTGTACAGGTGCGGCGTTTCGGCCGACCAAAGGTGCGGCATCCCAATGCGGGTCGAGAGCGCGAGCGTGCCAGAGCCGCTCGCAGTGAACGGCCTGCCGACCGGTTTGCCGGCTGCATCCAGCACTTGCGCTTCCACGTGCGTGCTGCTGTCGGCGCCGGCCAGCGTCACCTGCGCCGCCAGCGTGCCGTCGGCGCGCGCATTGATGGCCGTATGCTCGATCGACTGCGCCGGCGCCGCCTCCAGCCACACGGGCCGGTAGATGCCGCCGAAGACCCAGTAGTCGGCGCGCCGCTCGGCCCGGTCGGACTGCGGGTCGGAGGCCACCTTGCTGACATCGACTTCGAGCAGATTGTCCGCGCCGGCCGAATGCTTGACCAGCCGGGTGATGTCGTAGCTGAAGCGGTAGTAGCCGCCGATGTGCGGCTCCCCGGCCTGCACGCCGTTCACGCGCACGGTCGTTTCCGTCATCACGCCTTCGAACACCAGCCGGATGGTGCGCCCCTTCCACGCGGGCGGCACGGCAAAGCGGTGGCGGTACTGGCCCTCTTCGGTGTGGCGCTTGTCGCCGTCGCCGTAGTCATAACCGCCGAAGCCTTGCAGCTCCCAGTTGGACGGCACGGCGATGGTGCTCCAGGCCCCGGCCTTGCGTCCACTGGACACTTTGAACTCCCAGGGCACCGCGCTACTGGGCCCCTTGCCCGACAGGTAGACCTGCTCGGTCACGGGCGCGGCGCCCCAGCAAAGGGACGCCACCGCCAGCAGGGGCGCGCACAGCGCCGCCCAACCAAAACGCTTCATCAGAACTTCCTCGTAATCCCAGCTGGATGGTGCGTCCGCCGAACAAGATGAAATGAGGCGGGCGACGCAGTGCTTGTTACCATCTGCAATGCATCAGTAGAATCTTCGCACACAAACCGCCGCGGAACACGAATGCCACTCCCCCGGTCGGGCAACTGACAGATCCAATTGCCGCCGGCACCGGCCAATTGAACCCGCAACCACCCATCTGAACGGATAACGTTATGCACCGCCGCACCCTGCTCGTCTCCCTCGGCCTGGCGCTGCCCCTCGTCGCCACGGCCGCCACGCTTTCCGCCTGCGCCCATACGCCAGCCCAGCCGGATAGCCAGCTGCCGCGCGTGATCGTGTCC
>JBKHWY010000296.1:0-6014 GCA_046566285.1 Gammaproteobacteria bacterium
GACCATGGCGCCGGCGCCGGCGCCGAGGCTAAAGATGATGGTTGAAATGACGGGCAGTGCCCAGATCCTGCGCTTGATGCTCATTGCTGGCTCCAGAAAGCGGTGACCCGCCGGCGGCGCATGGCCGCAGGCGGGCGGAATGTGCCGGATGCCCTCCGGCCGGGGTGTACGTGCCGGAGAGCCTCCGGCCAGGTTCTTTACTGGGCCGTGTACACGACCTTGACGGTCGCATCGACCGCGCTTTTCTCGATGTAGCCGATGGCCTTCGGATTGTCCGCGACGGCCGCTTTCACGGCGGCGCTGCCGGCCACTTCCTTGGGCATGGTGGCCTTGCCGGTGAAGACCAGCTTGGACCACAGCGCCTTGACCTGGGCGGGATCCTTGTCGGTCACCTTCTTGTAGAACTCGGCGCGCACGGCGGCGTCGTCGGACTGGTCGACCGGGCTCATGGCGCTCGATCTGCCGAGGAAGAACTGGGCCACCTGCTCGCGCGTCATGCTGCTCTCGGCCGCCTTCGGATTGACGATGACGACCACTTCGGCCAGCGCGGGCAGCGCCGTCGCGAAGGTGGCGGCCGCCATGGCCAGCAATGCAAATCGTTTCATGGCGGGCTCCTTAGAAAACGAAGTCGAGCGCCACGGCGCCGACGGTGACGGGACCAACAAAGCCCGGCTGGACGCCCAGCAGCAGGCCGGTGCCGGCGGTGGGCTTGACGCGGTCGATCTGGGCTTTCAGCGCCAGCGACTGGTACAGGTCCCAGCGCACGCCGATGGTGTGGGTGGTCTGGGCGCCCTGGCCCGGTCCGGAATACGGCACGCGCGCGGCGCCGGCGGCCAGCTGGCGCATGGTGGGCGTGCAGGCGGCCGGATAGCCGGCCGGGCAGGCCGCCGGAATCGCGCTCTGGACGTAGCCATCGATCTTCAAGCTGGCGTGGCTGGCGTAGGGCAGGAACTTGCCGAAGCGGTAGCCCAGCATCACGTACCACGAGGTGGTGTCGTTGATGTAGGTGTCGGTGCGCCGGCGCGTGACTTCACTCTGGCCCACCAGGTTGTTCCAGTCCAGCGCCGCGCCGAGCGAATCGAAGGTGCCGCGCTTGTCCTTGGCTTGCAGCTCGTCGGCCATGCGGATCATGCCGGGCTGGCGGTAGCCGGCGCCGGCGGCGCGCAGGGAGGCCATCAGGGCGTTCAGGCTGACCGAATCGCTGATGTTGAGCTTCATGATGGCGTGGCCGGCGCGCAGCGTCAGCGGACCATGCTCGGCCACCACCTGCAGGGCCATGATTTCCTTGCCGTCCACGTGCGGACCGCTGGCGATTGGCGATTTGACCTGGCCATACGCGAACTGGGTGCTGACGGTGGTCTCGCCTACGTTGTGCTGCCAGCTGACGTCCATGCCGTCGATGCTGTTGAACGGCACCTGGGAATACACTTCCGCGGGCGGGCGCAGCAGGGTGTTGGCATAGCCCACGTTGCGGTATTCGGAAATCATGAAGATCGGCAGGCCGACGCGGCCCGCGCGCACGCTCACGCCGTCGGACAGGCGCAGCTTGGCAAACGCCCAGCCCAGTTCACCGTTGAAGCGGTCTTCCGCATCCTTGCGCACCAGCGCCTGGGCGGTGAAGGACAGCCAGTCGGCCACCTGCACATCGGCCTGCAGGCCGAGGTTGGAATCGACGCCCACGCCCGGGTGCTGCTTGACGCCGCGCACCTGGTTGGGACGGCCGTACTCGGCCTTGTCTTCGTCGGTCCAGGTCACGGCGGCGGTGCCGTAGCCGCTGAACTTGAACGAGGGGCCGGACGACGCTTCCTGGGCGTGCACGGCCGAAGCGGCCAGCGGCAGCGCCAGCAACGCGATGATCTTTCTCATTGTGTACCTCAATTAAAGCAGGGGGCAAACTTGCAGGGGGCGATGCGCGGAGAACTGACGGGGGATGGGTTAATTTCCGTGAGGCAATGATGTAATCGTACAGGAAATTTGATGAATTCACCGGGTTGTTCAATATCTTTCCCGTCTCAAAAGACGGATACGCAACAGTTAACGGCGAATTTAATAGCTCGGCAATTGATGCATCGACAAGGTGCGGCACGGGGTCGAAAAAAAGACGGGCACGCGGCCCGTCTCCGTGGTGCTGCAGGGGCGCGCTGCGCTTACCAGGTCAGCTTGAGCTTGTAGGCCCCGTTGGTGGCGCCGGTGCCGCCGCCGTAGTACACGATGCGCACGTAGCGCGCCGCCGTGGTGCTGCCGCTGTTGGTGGCGGTGGCCGCATCGGTGGCGCCGGTGCTGTTTTCGCTGCGCGCGAGGATGGCGCCGGCACTGTTGTAGATGTACAGGTCATAGTCGGCGGTGGGCGCCAGCGTCATCGAGGCCGCCAAGGACTTCCCGGCCGGCAGCTGCACGACAAAATAGTCGGTGTCGGTGCTCGAGCCCATGCTGGCGCCCACGGTGGTGCCGCTGAAGGTGACCGGGTTGGCGCTGGCCAGCGTGTTGTTCGACTCGGTTTCATTGAGCGCCAGGCCGGGCGGCGTGGTGGTGTTGGCCGCCGCATCCACGGCCGCCGCAGCGTCCACGATGCCGCTGCCGCAGCCGCTGCAGCTGGCCGGGAACGCGCGCGCGCTCGCCTTCAGCTTGGACTCCACTTCATCGGGGGTGAGGTTCGGATTCTTCGCCAGCATCAGCGCCACCACGCCTGCCACGTGCGGGGTGGCCATCGAGGTGCCCTGGTAAAAGGCATAGGTGTCCGACGCCGGCGCGCCGGCGCCGCTGTTGAGGGTGGAGAGGATGCCGCCGCCCGCCACCCGCGCGTCGCCGCCCGGCGCGGCCACATCGACCACGCTGCCGTAGTTCGAATAGTAGGCGCGCGCGCCGGTGCGGGTGGTGGCCGCCACGGTGATGACGCCGGCGCAGTTGGCCGGGTTGGAGGTGCCGGCGTCGGCATTCTCATTGCCCGCCGCAACCACGATCACGGTACCGCGCGAGCGCGCGCTGTTGATCGCCGCCTGGGTGGTGGTGTCGCACGCGCCCGGCCCGCCCAGCGACAGGTTGATCACGCGCGCCTTGTTGGGATTGACGGGAATGCCGGCGATCGATCCGCCCGAGGCCCAGATCATGGCGTCGGCGATGTCGGAGGTGTAGCCGCCGCACTTGCCCAGCACGCGCACCGGCACCACCTTGGCGCCGTAGGCCACGCCGGCCACGCCGGCGCTGTTGTGGGTGGCCGCGGCGATGGTGCCGGCCACGTGGGTGCCGTGCCAGCTGGAGCGTTCGTCGGCCGCGGGCTTGCCGTTGCCGCACTCGCCCGCCACCACCGCGTCGCCGGTGTCCTGGGCGTCGCTGTCGCGCCCATTGCCGTCGTTGGCGATGGTGGCGCTGGTGATGAAGTCATAACCCGGCAGGATCTGGCCGGCCAGGTCCGCATGCGGACGGAAGCCGGTATCGAGCACGGCCACGTTGACGCCCACGCCGGTGGACTTGTCCCAGGCGGCCGGCAGGCGCATGCCGCCGGTGGCGTCGAACAGGTCCCACTGCTCGTTGTAGCGCGCATCGTTGGGCACGAACAGCTTGTGCAGGATGCGGTCGGGTTCGGCGTACTCCACGGAAGGGTCACGCGCCATCAGGTCGGCGGCGACGGCCTGCGCGTCCGCCACGCTCATCTTCTTGCCCAGCCTGAACACGTGGGCGCCGGTGGCCAGCGTGTGCGACAGCTTCATGCCGAGGCCAAACTGCTGGCCGGTGCGGGTGAGCGAGTCGGAGCGGTCCTTCGACAGCGCCGGCACCTTGGCCACGGACTTGCCCGCCGCCGCCGCGTCGCGGTACTTGATGATCAGGCGGTCGGTGTCGTCGGCCAGGCCGGCCAGCTGGACCTGGGCGTAGTCCGGCGCACCGGCATGCGCGCCCACCGCGCCGAGGGCCAGCACCAGGGCTGCGCAGAGTTTCGATGGAGACGGCGAATGGTTCATGGAGTTCCTCATTTTTTCGGAAAAACTTGGGTGCTGTCGTGCAGCCGGTCGGCTCGCGGTTGGCGCGCGGTTTGCGCTTTTTCAGCAAGAGGGGCAGCGTACTGCGATTCGTTCCGGGAACAACGAAGATTCGGAGCCGATTCGGTGGTTTCACAACAGCTGACGAGCCTGTTTTTGCAAAATCGGAGAAACGTTGGTCCGGGACAAAAATCGCCGAATTTTCCACGTAGAACGAATGGAAAGAGGTGTTACTACCGTGCCCATTGTCGAGTCGCCAAATTTGTGACGGGGAATCTTTTGGTATGCGAAAATCCCTGCAATGGCCTCCCTTTCCACCACTCCACGGTTTCTCGGCTCGGCCAACGAAACCGCCGCGCTGCTGCACAGCACCGACTGGTCGCGCTCCTCGCTGGGCGCGCCGGCGACCTGGCCGGCCGAGCTGGTGACGGTGGTGCGGCTCCTGATGGGATCATCGTTCCCCATGTTCGTGGCCTGGGGACCGGAGCTGGGCTTCATCTACAACCACGCCTACGCCACCATCCTGGGCGACAAGCACCCGGCCGCATTCGGGCGCCCGTTCAAGGAAATCTGGTACGAGATCTGGGACGACATCAGCCCCATCATCGACGCCGCGCTGGCCGGGCGTTCCAGCTATTTCGACGACCTGCCCCTGCTCATGATGCGCAAGGGCTACCCCGAGCAGACCTGGTTCACGTTTTCGTATTCGCCGGTGCAGAACGCGGAGGGCCAGGTGGTCGGCATGTGCTGCACCTGCGTGGAGACCACCGACCGCGTGCTGGGCGCGCGCCGCCAGGCCTTCCAGCTGGCGCTGGCCGACCGCTTGCGTCCCCTGCGCGACCCCGACCAGGCCACCGCCGCCGCCACCGAGCTGCTGGGCCGGCACCTGCAGGCCGAGCGCACTTTCTACTGCGAAGTGAGCGACGACGGCGAGCACTTCACGGTGCGCCAGGACTGGACCGCACCTGGCGTGGCCAGCATGACCGGCCAGCTGCGCCGGCTGGACGCCTTCGGCACCGACGTGATCGACGCGCTGCGCGGCGGCGGCACCGTGTTCAGCGCGGACGTGTGTGCCGATGCGCGCACGCGTCCGCATGCCGACAGCTATGCGGGCATCGGCGTGCGCGCCTACCTGGCCGTGCCGGTGCTCAAAGACAGCCAGCTGATCGCCATCCTGTGCGTGCACTATGCGCGGCCGCATCCATGGACCGACGCCGAAGTCGAGCTGGCGCGCGACACCGTCGAGCGCACCTGGGCCACGGTGGAACAGGCGCGCGCGGAGCAGCAGCGCCAGCGCTACGAGGACGAGCGCGACCACCTGCTCAAGGAACTGCAGGCCGCCAACCAGCGCATCACCGACGTGTTCCGCCAGGCGCCCGCCTTCATGTGCGTGCTGACCGGCCCGGAGCACGTGTTCGAACTGGCCAACGAGCGCTACCTGCAGCTGGTGGGCGAGCGCAACCTGATCGGCAAGCGCGCGCGCGACGCCCTGCCCGACGTCGAAGGCCAGGGCTTCTTCGAACTGCTCGACCAGGTGTACCGCAGCGGCGAACCCTTCATCGGCGCCGACATGGCCGTCATGCTGCGGCGCCAGCCGGGCGAAGCGGCCGAGACGCGCTACCTCGACTTCGTCTACATGCCGCTGCGCGACGCCTACGGCGCCGTGGCCGGCATCATGGCGCACGGCGTGGACCAGACCGAGCGGCGCCTGGCCGAGCAGGCCCTGCGCGCCAGCGAAGAGCGCTACCGGACCCTGTTCGAATCGATGGACCAGGCCTTCGCGGCCGTCGAAATGATCTTCGACGAACGCGGACGCGCGGTCGACTTCCTGCACCTGGAAGTCAATCCGCTGCATGAAAAGCACAGCGGCCTGAGCAACCTGGTGGGCACGCGCGCCAGCCAGACCGTGCCCACGCTCTCGCAATTCTGGTACGACACCCTGGGGCGCGTGGCCCTGACGGGCGAACCGATCCGCTTCGAGAGCGAAGCCATCGGGCGCTGGTTCGACGTGTACGCCACCCGCATGGGCGGGGATGGCAG